>CALBRY010000664.1 GCA_937927665.1 uncultured Chloroflexota bacterium | reverse complement strand
CCCGCGCTTTTTTTGCTGATGATCGCGCCGGAATTTTATCTGCCGCTGCGAACACTCGGCGCGCGTTTTCACAATGCGACCGAAGGCAAAGCCGCTGCCGATCGCTTATTTCAAGTCCTTGATTCGCCGCTCCCTCCGCTGATTCCTGCTTGCCCGATCCCCGAAACGATACACATTCGTTTTGAGAATGTCTCCTTCTCCTACGAAGAAGGGCAGCGCCCCGTATTGAAAGGCGTCACGTTTGAGCTTCAGCCGGGCAAAACAACGGCGCTTGTTGGTGCAAGTGGAGGCGGCAAGACGACAATCGCACAGCTCCTGCTGCGCTTTATCGAACCCGGCGAAGGCAAAATCACAGTCGATGGAATCGATCTCGCCAGTTTGCCATCCGACGCATGGCGGCAGCGCCTTGGATGGATGTCGCAGTCACCCTATATCTTTAACGGAACGGTTGCCGATAACATCCGTTTCAGCCGACCGGACGCCGCGATGGAATCGATTATTCAGGCGGCAAAACGAGCGGGCATACACGATTTTATTCAGCAGTTTCCGCTGCGCTACGATACCCCTTGCGGAGAGCGCGGACTGCGTTTGAGTGGGGGGCAGGCACAGAGGATCGCGTTAGCACGCGCATTTCTGAAAGACGCCCCGCTGCTGATTCTGGACGAACCAACCTCTCAACTCGATCGCGACACTGAAGCTCAGATCGCCAGCTTTCTCGAAACAGTAACGCATGGGCGTACAGTGCTTCTCATCGCACACCGCTTATCGACAGTGCTGCATGCGGATCACATCATTGTCATTGATAAGGGATTGATCGTCGAACAGGGAACGCACACCTCATTGATGGCGCTGAATGGGATGTATCGTGCTTTGATGCTTCAGCATGAGGGGGAACATGATGCGCCGTGATCCATTGTTTCGTGTGTTCAAGCTGATCCTTCCTTTCTGGCGCGGGGTACTGTTGGCGGTTGCGCTCGGTGTGCTGACGATCTTGAGCAGCATCAGCTTAATGGTGCTCTCCGCATGGCTAATTTCAACCGCCAGTTTGCGCCCCTCGATTGCTGAACTCAGCGTCGCAGTCGTCGGGGTTCGTTTCTTTGGGATAGCACGCGCGGTTTTTCGCTATCTTGAGCGCGTCATCTCCCACGAAACGACATTTCGACTGTTGGCAGAGATGCGGGTCGCGTTCTATCGAATCATCGAACCCCTTGCACCCGCGCGCCTGACTTCGCAGCGCAGTGGTGACTTATTGAGCCGCGCGGTGAGCGATATCGAAAGCCTGCAAAACCTTCTCTTGCGCGGGATTGCGCCGCCGCTTGTAGCGCTGATGACTTCCGCACTGCTCACGCTGTTCCTCGGCGCGTTTGATCCGTTGATCGCATTCGTCGCGCTGATCTTCATGCTCGCTGCCGGGATCGGACTCCCGCTGTTATCTGCATGGGCGAACGAAACCGCAGGTGCTCAACGTGTACAAGCCCGTGCGGAACTGAATGCGATGTTGGTTGATTCGGTGCAGGGGATGGCAGAAATCATCGTTTACGGGCAGCAGCACACGCGCACAAACGAAATCGCCCGCCTAAGTGCTCAAGCGGCACAAGCGGATCGACTCAACAGCCGCGTTGATGCTTTACAAGCCGCGCTCCTGATACTGCTCACCAATGGATCTGCGGTGCTGGTGCTGACAGTCGCTATCCCACGAATTGATGGCGTGTTTCTGGCGACGATCATGTTGGCAACAATGGCAGTTTTTGAAGCGTTCATGCCGCTGACTCAAGCCGCGCTTCAATTAGGATCGACCCGCAGCGCCGCCGAGCGATTGTTCGAGATCGCCGATCTCCCGCCTGCCGTGATTGATCCTCCTACGCCTGCGCGCTTGCCCGCGCGTTCGATGCTGAGTCTCGCTCATGTGAGCTTCCGCTACGCGCCGGATCAGGCGTTAATCTTGGAGGATGTCTCACTGAGCCTTCAGCCCGGTCAGTGGATTGCTGTTCTGGGGGCAAGCGGATCGGGGAAGTCCACGCTGGCGAATATCCTCCTCCGCTTCTGGGAGTACGAGAGCGGTTCGATCCGTTTGGGCGCTCACGAACTGCGCGATTATACGCAAACAGATATACGCGCCGCCTTCGGCGTGATGACACAGCGAACGCATCTATTTAACACAACAATCCGCGACAATATTCATTTTGCGCGCACTGACGCCGATCGCGCGGACGTGGAGCAGGCAGCCCGACAGGCACAAATCCATGATTTTATTCAATCTTTGCCGCAGGGTTACGACACCGTCGTTGGCGAGGATGGGGTACATCTCAGCGGCGGGGAACGTCAGCGAATCGCATTAGCGCGGGTGCTGCTTAAAAATTCACCGATTCTGATCCTCGATGAAGTTACCGCGAATCTCGATGTCATCACTGAACGCGCCGTGTTGGACACGATCCTGAAAGCAGCAGAAGGCAAAAGTTTGCTGATGCTCACGCATCGCCATGTTCTGCTTGACCGGATGGATCAGGTGTACGTTATTCAAGACAAGCGTTTGGTCAGCCATTCGCTTTAAGCCTGTAACTCATGCGGCGCAAACAACTCATTTATAAGATTTCTGATTCACTGAAGTACATACTCAATTCGACTATTTTGACACTACTCGCAGTTAGGCGCGCCCCAGAGGTAGTTTCAGGATTCGGTAACCACCACGCCACATTTTTAGGTGGTGAGAGTAGATTATGCTACGATAAAAGTCATCAATGCCTGCTTGCGATTGAACAAGGGTGCCGATCCATGAACTTCCTATTCTCTCCTCCCCTGCGCGATTGGGGACACCATTCCTTCTGTCACCTCGATTGGCATATGAGCGGTACGCTCACCGTCTACTATTCGGATGCCCCGACGCCGCTCGCGCTCACCGATCGTCATGAGTCGCGCATGATGAACGCCGACAAACTTAAGGCGGCGATCAAGCGATTGCAGGCAGATGGTTGGCAAGAAATTATCGCCGCACCCAATGCCGAAGGCAGACAGCACACCCTGATGCGCCCCCCGATTATGGAAGCCGGATTTGAGTACACGATGATGACCGTTCTCGTTCAGGACACGGGAACAACACTCGTGGAAGGACTTTTCCGCCTAGGCAAACGCAACGAGCATCTGCTGCTAAATAAGCCATGGGATCCCAACAACCGGGTTGGCATTCTCCTCGCGGAATCAGAACACTATCTCGCCGATCAGCACTGGGAACGTGTTGGCATACAGGATTACCCCTATTACGGGAAGCGCACCCCGCGACGACATCAGCTTCACCTGTATCGACGCAAAACCTAACACTCGGGGCGACGGACAGCAACCGCCACATAACGTTTGTTGCGAGGACTGCTTGATTTGACCTCATGCTTGTGTCCGGCTTTATCGGGAAGCGCTACCACCATCACAAAGGTGTGATTGATTATGTCCACAGGTCGTGTGCATCCGCTTGCGCTTATCACCGGAGCATCCAGCGGCATTGGTGCGGGATACGCTCGTATCCTCGCCGCTCAGCGCTATGATTTGATCATTATCGCCCGCCGTGCCGATCGCCTGAATGCCCTCAAAACCGAATTGGAAACCCAATATGGGATTCAGGTTGAGGTGCTGCCAGCAGATTTGACGTGCGACCGGGATATTGCCCGCGTCGAACAGCGCATCGGCGCTGCTGACGCACTCACGTTACTCATCAACAACGCCGGGTTTGACCAGTTGGGGGATTTTGTTGAAGTGCCGCTGGAAAAACATCTAGGGATGCTCAAAGTCCATCTAGAGACCACGATTCGCTTCTGCCACGCCGCTTTACCCGCCATGCGCCGCCAGCGGTCTGGAGGGGTTATCAATGTCGCCTCGATGGGCGGGTTAGGTCCGCTGCCGCAGAACTCCCTGTATTGCGCGACCAAAGCCGGATTGGTCATGTTCACGAAAGTTTTGGCAGGTGAAGAACGGCGTTATAACATTGCCGTGCAAGCGTTGTGTCCCAGTTATACCGACACCGAGATTTTCGATACGCCCGGATTTGTTGGTTTGCGCACAAAGCGCATCCCTCGTTTCCTCTGGATGTCCGTTGAATCGGTGGTGAAGGAATCACTCCACCGCTTACATCCGGGCAAAGCCGTCGTGATCCCCGGCACACTCAATCGGTTGTTCTATGTAGGCATCCTCCTCAACCCGTTCGGTGACCGGATCACCCGCTATCTGTGGAGATGGCTCTATCCGACATAGCTTTTCACAGCACCGCATGGAGTACCGCCGCTGCCATCCGGTTCCCTGCTTGATACTCCATCCTACCTGGAACTGTCACAACCAGATCGTTCACGCTGCCCAGTTCAAGCGATAATTGCGGCGTACTATCCAAAACAGCCGTCTGCTGAAGTTGTTCAAGTATAGACACGAGATAAAACAGCTCCTTCGTAATCATTTCTATTTCTTCTAACTGGACTTCGTTCTCGGGCTAAGGCTGCGCGGCACTACCGCGTTCATCTTCTCGACCTCAACATCTCTGCAATACTTCCAGCACAATCCAAAATTTCGCTTCGGCGGTTGGGATGGACTTAACCTCCAGACCATTCAGTGTGGCATGATCTACAT
>CALBRY010000663.1 GCA_937927665.1 uncultured Chloroflexota bacterium | reverse complement strand
GATAGTCACGATCTAAATCAAAAGTGAAAGAGCAGCCGCTCCCTCCCTTCTTGTTTCCTGCTCTTTCGCTTCTTTTTCCGGCGCGGTGTCTTCCAGCGCACGCATGTACCTGACCAGCGGCGCGGTCACTTTAAACCGTGATGTGACATGCTCCGTGAGCGTTCCGCTCATCGCCTGAGCGTCTTTCTCCTCCATCACGACGAATCCTTTTTGCAGCAGCAAATCGGCGTGTGGATGATCAACCGGGAAGCCTTTCGGCATCTTCTTCGCCCGTTGATCCGAAAGTCCGCCAAACATGCGCTTGAAGTCGGGATTTTCAATGATGCGGGTGATCTTTTCAGGATGCGCGGCAATATCGGTCAGAATCCAGTTCAGGTGCGGCGGCGCGGGTTGATACCACCCACCACCGATCGTAACCAGTCCATCTGCGCTCACCTCGAAGTAGTAACCCGCGTTCGATGGTCCCCGCCCCGCTCCTGTAAAGTGCGCGCTGAAGTGCGTCTTGTACGAGCCTTCTTTATCCGGGAAGCGCTTATTGATGCGGAACGCGCAGTCTTTCGGCTTGAGGGCGATCAGCGGCGGATCGTACTCCGCGAATCCGTCGATAATGATCTGGAGATCGGCATAAAATGCGGCGCGCAGCGATTCATAACGGGCGCGGTTCTCATCAAACCACGTCTTATGATTATTCGCCTTGAGTTCCGCCAAAAACGAGATCAGCGCTTCGATATCCATGTTGTCAAATCCTTATCCCAGATCGCCCGCACCGTAAATCTTACCCGGCTGGATCACGATTGGCGTGCCAGTATCGACCGCGCCGAACAAGTCATAGGTTGTCGCTCCGGTGATCCGTACCGGGACGATCTCCCCGACAGGAAGCTCTCCTTCAACGATCACATACCCGTCAATCTCCGGCGCATCCCGATAGCTCCGCGCCAGCGAGAGCAGATCGCCTGTAGCTTCGCCTTCCTCGTCCTCGCCTTCCCCATGCCCTTCGACCAGCACCGGAATCGTTTTGCCGATCAACTGCTGATTCTTTTTGAGGCTGATCGCCTGCTGAAGTTCCATGAGCGCGTTATACCGTGCTTCTTTGATGTCATCCGCGACTTGATCGGGGAGCGTGGCGCTCGGTGTGCCGATCTCATACGAATATTTGAACGCCCCAACCCGGTCAAATTCCAGATCGGTGACGAAGCGTTTTAGACCATCAAATTCTTCATCCGTTTCACCGGGATACCCGACAATAAAGGTTGTCCGCACGCACAGATCGGGCATGGCGGCGCGCATACTCGCCAATGTTTCGTAAACCCATTCGATTTTGGCAGGACGGCGCATCCGCAGCAGCGTATCGCGGTGTCCGTGCTGGAGGGGAATATCAAGGTAATGCAAAATCTGCTTGTGTTTCGCCATCGTTTCGATCAAACGCGGCGTAACATAACCGGGATACGCATACATCACCCGAATCCACGGAATCCCCGGCGCGGCGGCGACCAGCGCATCCAGCAGATCGGCTAACCCTTCTTTCATGCCAAGATCATAGCCGTAATCGCTCGTATCTTGTGCGATCAGGATCAATTCCTGAATGCCGCGATCCTGAAGCGTCACCGCTTCACGGATGATACTTTCGAGCGGGCGGCTGACAGCAGTCCCCTTGATGCGCGGAATGGCACAAAACGCGCACGGGCGGCGGCAGCCATCGGCGATCTTGAGATAAGCACTCACACCCTGCACGCTGGCGCGCAGAACGCCCCGCTCATCGAGTCCGACGACTTGAGCTTCATCGGGCAGGTGATAAAGCGGCTCAGGATGCTGGCGGTCGCGCAAGCGTGTAACGAGATCGAAAATATCCATCCAGCGGCGCGTGCCGATCACGCCATCCAAGCCGGGGATTTCTTGCACGAGATTCGCGCCGTAGCGCTGCGAGAGACATCCGGCGGCGATCACCATTTGACCCGGCTTGCGATCCGCGACGAGTTCACGGAGCGCGTTCACCGATTCTTCTTTCGCAGTATTGATGAAACCGCAGGTATTCACGATCAACACTTCGGCGCTGCGCGGATCGCCCACGCCGCGCAATCCGCCCGTCTCTAAAATTTGAGCGATGCTTTCGCTGTCCACCGTATTCTTGGAGCAGCCGAGACTGAGCAGGTAATACTTGTCTTTCCGTTTGACAGGCGCTTTTACGGTCATGCAGCAGGCGCACCTCAGTTGCGCTGGAATTGATCTGATCTATGCTTGACGGTAGAACCACTTCATCATGGTACATGAGCATTGGGGGGTTGTCGATGAGTCGTCTACTGCGGATATTCGGCTATCTTGTCTGTTTGATTCAACTTTTCGCCGGACTTGCCTTCGCAGCGGGTTGGGAACCGATTATTCAGCTGTGGCCCTTTCGCTATGATGCAGCGTACACCGGAACAGGAGCAGACGAACTTCAAGCCGCCGCAGAACCGACCGCCGATTATTCGTTCATGGTTCTCGGCTCGATCTACATCGCGGCAGCAGCATCAACCTTTTGGGCGCTGATTTCGCGTGAGAATGTCGCCTTTTCTGGCGTTGCTATCGATTATGTTCTGATTTTTCTGCCCGTTGGGGTATATGCCTTTCAAAATGTC
>CALBRY010000662.1 GCA_937927665.1 uncultured Chloroflexota bacterium | reverse complement strand
GCCCGTTTTTCGCGGATCACGTCCAGCATCTCGCTAATCCGGCTGAACTTGACACGCGGGCGACCCTGTGCCGCGCCGCGCTCAATCTCTGCCTGATCCAGCGCCTGCCAATCCGCATACGTTGTGTAATCCACACCGCGTGAGTCCAGCAGCGCCGGAATTGCGTCCGCGCTGGTATTGGTCGGTGTCAATGTCTTGCCGTCGCGCATATCCGCCAGCGCGCTTTCGACCGTCTCCACCGAATCGGGGCGGTTCGTGCCGATGATTCCACTCGGACCACGCTTGATCCAGCCCGCCACATATTCCCCGTTGATCACACACTGCTGTGCATCGACCACGCGCCCTTTTTGATTGGGGATCACGCCGCCTTTCGCATCAAACGGGACATCGGGCAGCGCCACACCCTTATAACCAATCGAGCGGAAAATCAACCCGCACGGCAGTATTTCCGTTTGATCAGTTGCTTTCGGACGCAGCGATCCGTCATCGTTCTGCGTCAGCACATTTTTCACCAGCTTAACCGCTTCCACATGCTCCGTGCCGACTAGCTCGGTCGGGCTGGCGAGGAAACGGAAAATGATCTGCTTTTTCTTGCCGCTCGGCGCTTGCTGTGCGTACTTCTGCATGATCTCGACGTTCACCCGCGCCGTCTTTTCAGCCGTAGCGAGCGCCGCCTGACTCAGCGGATCGAGCTGCACTTCTTCCGGCGGAATGATCAAGTCGCATTCTTGCAGTTCGCCCAGTTCCTTGATCTCCGGGTTCGTGAATGCCGCTTGCAGCGGACCACGCCGCCCGACGACGTAAATTTCGCGGATGCGGCTGTTTTTGAGTGCCTCAAGCGCGTAATCGGCGATATCCGTTTTGACAAGTTCTTCATAGCTGCTCGCCAGAATACGCGCCACATCCATCGCAACATTCCCGTTGCCGACGACGACAGCCCGTTCTTGCGTCAAATCAAACTGAAGATCGCGGTAATCAGGGTGAGCGTTATACCAGCCAACGAACTCCGTCGCGGGATAACTTCCGCTGAGTGACTCGCCGGGGATTCCCATCGCGCGGTCAGTCTGCGCCCCTGTCGCGTACACAATCTGGTGATAATGCGCCGCGAGATCAGCATGATCGATCGCTTTGCCCAATTCAACCGTGCCAAAGAACCGGAAACGCGGATTCGCCGCGATTTTGTCGTACTGCTTCGTGACGGTCTTGATCTTCGCATGATCGGGAGCAACACCCCCGCGCACCAAGCCGTAGGGAGTCGGAAGTCTGTCGAACATATCGACATAGATCACGAGTTCCGTTTGTTTGAGGTAGAAATCAGCGGCGTAGAAACCCGAAGGTCCCGAGCCAATTACAGCGACGCGTAAGGGATTTGCCGCGCTGCCAAGAATCATGCTGTTCCCCATTCTCCTGTATTGCGAACTGTTTCACAAGCTACCACAAGTATAGACGGCTATCCGCGCAGTGGTACGATGAGTTCCTTGTGAAAGTCAGTTAAGGAGATCAGTTCCCCCGAATCCGTGACAATCAGCGTATCCTCGATGCGAATCCCGTAGCCCGCGTCCGGGTAATACAACCCCGGTTCGATCGTGATCACGTTGCCCGCTTTGAGCGTATCTTTGCTCAAGTGACCGATCCCCGGTTTTTCATGAATTTCCAACCCCAGCCCATGCCCCAAACTGTGAACATACCCGACCGTTGTACCGGGGTGGCTGCGCGTCGTTGCGTGCCCATGCGATTCAAAATAGCTCTGTACCGCCTCTTGCATCGCTTTAGCGGGCATATTCGGGCGGAAGTTATCGACCGCCACTTCGTAGGCGTTCATCACCAGATCATAAGCCGCCTGTACTTCCGGTTTCGCGCTCCCAATCGACCATGTGCGCGTGCAGTCATGATGATACCCGCCGCCGATTTCGCGCGGAAACAGGTCAAACACGATCGCTTCACCCGTCAAGAGGATCGTTTCATTTTCCCCCCGGCTGTGAGGGAATCCCGCATCGCGCCCCTGTGCGAAAATCATATCCGTATCTTCCAGATCATGATCGAGCAGCGCCCGCCGCACAAACCGCTTAACCGCGCCAATCGTGAGCGGTGTCCCGTCCGTATCCACCACGCGACCATCATCCGCCCGGTGTGACGCGATAAACTCCCACGTCATCCCCAAAACCTGACTTGTCCGCGCCGCCACCGAACGCATACGAAGCAGTTCATCAGCATCTTTTGTTTGAAAAGCCTCATCGAAGATCGTCATGCCATCTTCGCCCACAAACTCATAGGCGGGGTTGGCGTCGCTCACCCGTTTGATCAATTCAAGATAGCGGTGGATCGCGCCTTCGCCGTACACGCCGATTCTGCCCGCCTTCACGTCGAAACGCTCCAGCACCCGCCCGAAGAACAGCGCCCCCGCTTTCGCGGCATCGCCCTCCACCTCTTTGATCAATTCCGCGTATCCCAGATCGTACATCGAGAACACCGCTAACCCGCTGCGGGCGGCTTCTTCCGTCTCCATCGCATTGACGATCATCACGGGAGTTTCGCCGCGCTTTTTGACGACCATGCCGCCTGTCACATGCGCGCCGTTCGTCAGGTACGACCGGATCACGTTGACATGTCCTTCGCCAACGACGATCAACGCTTCCAACCCGCGCGCCCCCATCAGCCGATCAAGGTCTTGTTTCATGGTATCCCCCAGCCGTAAATTGCCCCGTTTGCATCGAACAACAGAATCAAGCGTCCGTCGTCCGTCCATTCAACCTCTAAAATTGTGCGGCTTTCAAGCGGAAATTCAAACCTACCGCCGCTTGCTTGATTCATCCCCGCCACGTTCCACAGCACCACCGCCTGATTGACCGAAGTCGTGACCAGCATCGTGCCATCGGGCGAAAAATCAGCATCCACGCGTGATCCGCTTGTGTTCGGCAGCGCCGCGATCCGCTGTGCCTGAACCGTTGACCACACGCTTACGCCTTCTGCCGTTACCCCGGCGGCGAACGTCGAACCATCCGCCGCATACGCCATAAACTGCGCGAACCCGCCGACAGTGAGGGCGCGGGTGGGGGTATTCGTCATCGCCACCAGTTCAACCGTTTGATCGAGCGCCACCGCAAGCTGTTCCGCATCCGGCGCAAACAAAATCGCGTGGGCGAGCAGCCGCGATGTACCCAACAGCGAACTTTGACGTTCCAAAATCGCCGTGCCGTTCTCCCACGTATACACTCGCAGCCAGCCATCACCATCCGCCGCCGCGAGTCGTGTGCCATCCGTCGAAAAGGCGAGCGCCGTGATCGCCGCCCCGCCGCCGAGCGTGATCCGCGCTTCACGCCGGATCATATCCCATACCCTGATCGTGCCATCCATACCACCTAGCGCGATCAGGTCATATTCCGGTGCAGTCGCCCACATATCGGCATAATTCGTATGCCCGCGTGCGCGGTATATATCGCGTCCGCTGGTCGCATCCATCACCCGCAGATCGCCGCTTGAATCGATCCCGAATATCTCGGTTTTATCCGACGAAAACACCGCCTGCACCGTATCCAATCGCGTATTGGTGAACACCCGCGCACCCGTCAGCAAATCCCACGCGATGATCGCATCGTTCGTCAGCCCCACAAGGTTGAGTCCATCCGGTGAGACGGCATGTGCGAACACCGTTGCCGCCGCCCCGCTTTGATCCAACCGTCCCAGATACGTGATCGCGCTCACATTATCCAACCGGATCGGGGCGACCGATTCGCGCCATTCGGGGGCGGCGAGTGTCGGCGCGGCGGCACGTTCCGGCGTGGCGTTTTCACCACACCCCGCCAATAAAAGCGCGCTCATCAGTGCGAACAAAAGGGCGTACTGCTGTACGCCCTGTTTAAGAAACCTTGCTTTTGCCCCTCTCCTCGCTTGCGTGGGAGAGGGACGGCTTGCGAAGCAAGCAGGGGGCAGGTTCATGAATCAGTCCTCTGGTGCGTACAGCGAAAAATCCGCCGCGCTGATACCAATGAAGTAAAGCTGATACAAACCGCATTCACCTTCAAAGGCTTCAATCTCTCCATTTTCGTTCAGGTCAACCCCGTCCATAATGGCGAGTGTGCGCTCGGTCGATGTCCGCATCTGCTCCGCGACCGCTTCCAGCGAATCCGATGCCAGAAGTTCGCGCTCCAAACTGATGACTTCGCCCATCCATGACCGCGTATTCGCCACACACACCCGGATCGATTCAAGCTGACGTTGGATTTCAGGCGGCGCAGACGCGGCGGCGATCTCCAACTGGGCATCAATCCGATCAAAGAACGTCGCAGCACCGACCCCGCGTCCGGGGTTCTGTCCGCTCCCGCTTCCATCCAGATCATCTTGCGTGCCGAGCAGAATATTGATCGTGTGTTCCGCGTGCGTGTGCATCCCCGAAACATTCGTCGCACCCGCCGCTAACCCCGCGTGACGTTGGGCGAGTTCCGCTTCGACTCGTGCGCCTTCCAACAGACTGCTGCCAGCGTTCAGCGTGCTGGAGTCTTCGTAATCTTCTGATCCCGGCTCACTGCTGCTCGATGTGCTTCCAGCCGTCGCGGGCAGTCCATCCGGTGACGCGCTGAAAATCTCATGCAGCGCATTCACGACATCCACCGGAATCTCACCTTCAAAAACGATCGCGCCGACTGGCATTTCTGGCAGGGGTTCGCCCTCGCGGGTGATAAATACGCGGTGATAATGCGTTGCGAGGCTGTCCGTTCCGGTCATCGTGACCGTACCGCGTCCCCCGTCGCCGATTTCCAATCCGCCGAGCGGCAGCACATCCCCTTCCATGTTATCGAGCATCCATGCCGCGTACTGCTCACCGGAAGGCAGGGCAGGCAGTTGATCAATGGTCACCGTGATCGTGTCACCGGGGAACGCAATCGTCGAGTACGAAACGCGCCCCAAAGCTTCACGCGGCGGCACGACTGCGACCGGCGTACCGGCTTCCGTCGCCGGTGCGCTGGGTGACGCATCGACGAGCGGTGTGTTTTCAGGGATGATTTCCCCTCCACGGGGGATCTCAGGCGAACCGGGCGGCTGATTATTGTTCTGACTCAGCAGCACGATCAGCACCACCACCAGCAGCGTGGCGATCACCGCGAACCCGCCAATCGTCACGACCGAAGTGATCCCGCCTGCGCTGCCAACATGCGTCGGCATCGGGGCATTGGTCGGAATGTAATAACCGGGCGGCGGTGTCCCCATTTGATAACCGGGGGGCGGCGTTCCCACCTGATACCCTGCCGGATAATTGACAGGGGGATAAGGTGTTGGCTGTGGCGTTTGGGGCGGCGGTGTATACGGACGGGTCGGGTGCGGCTCGATCAACGTCGGGTGTTCCGGTTTCATCAAGTCTTGACCCTGCACCGCGCGCCGGAAATCTTCGGCAAATGCCGCCGCCGTCTGATAGCGATCCGCCGCTTCTTTCGATAATGCCTTTTCCAATACCCGATCCAGCGTCAGCGGCAGTCCGGTTGCCCGTGTCGAAAGCGTTGGCGGTGGTTCGGTCATATGTTTGATGATCAACTGCACCGGCGTGTCACTTTGATAAGGCGGCATTCCTGCCAGCATTTCATAAGTCACCACACCGAACGAATAAATATCCGCCCGCCCATCAATCGAAACATTTTGCGCCTGTTCCGGGGCAATATACGTCGGCGTACCGACGAGTCCGCCCGTTGTGGTCAGCCCGCCTGTTTCCATCAATTTAGCGATGCCAAAATCGCTGAGGAGCGAAAAGCCCTCTTTGTCGATCAAGATATTATCCGGCTTGATGTCCCGGTGAATCACACCCTGTCGATGTGCGTAATCCAGCGCCGACGCGATCTGATTCACCAACCGCTCAACCTCATTGAGCGATAGCCGCCCGCGCCGCAGCCGATCCGCCAGCGAACCGCCGTCGATAAAAGGCATCACCAGATACAGAACACCATCCTGATCGCCGTAGTCATACAAAGGAAGAATGTGCGGATGCTGGAGCTTGGCAATCGTGCGCGCTTCTTGCTGGAAGCGATCGACAAAACCCGGCGTTTGTCCGGGGTGCGGTGGCAGCACTTTAACCGCGACATACCGCGCGACATCCGCTTGATACCCCTTGTAGACGGTTGCCATGCCGCCATGCCCAACAAGTTGTGTGATTTGATATTTGCCGAGCTTTTGTCCCACCAGTGATGATGACACCGCTTTGTCCTTCCCCGTCGTGCATCTATGGTCTACTAAAGGGCGTATGCCGCCTCCAATTCGTCACGCAAGCTCAGATAGCTTTCGTAACGTTCACGACGAATCACGCCCGAATCCGCCGCCGCGCGCACCGCGCATCCCGGCTCATCGTGATGGGTGCAGTCCCCGAAACGGCAGGAGGACACCAACGGCGCGATTTCTCGATAATAAGCATCCAGTTCTTCTGGTTCAATATCCCACAGCGTCAAATGGCGCATTCCCGGCGTATCCGCCAGATACCCCCCGCCATCCAGCTTGATCAACTCGCTGTAACGGGTGGTGTGCATCCCTAATTGGGTATTATCGCTCACAGATTTGACCGCACGCCCCAAGCCCGGTTGGATTTTGTTGAGCAGGCTTGTTTTTCCGACGCCGGATGGACCTGTAAACACACTGATCTTGCCCGTAAGGTGTTCCCGCAAGGTGTCAACACCAATATTTAACAGCGCACTTGTATAAATCACCGGGTAGCCGATGTGCTCATACATGGCATAAATACCGCGCGATGCTTCCGAAAGATCGATTTTGTTCACCACGATATACAGCGTGTCGATATTGGATTGTTCGCCCACCACCAGAAATCGATCGAGCGATTTCGGCTGTGGGGCGGGGGATGCTGCCGCGACGACGAAAAAGGCTTGATCCGCGTTGGCGATAATCACCTGCTCTCGCTCGGCGCTGCCTTGTCCGCGTTTGCCTTCTGTACGTGCTGACCGCGAAAGTACACTCGTGCGCGCATCGACTTCGATGATCATGCCGGATGTGTCATCGGTGGGCGTAAACTGCACCCGATCCCCGATTGCGGCTATATCTGACGACTGGGCATCTTCCATCAAGCGACCACGCAAACGACAGCGGTAAACTTTCTCCGTGTCCGCTTCCACCCAGAAGAATCCACTTTGCTCCTTGATCACCAAACCGTGTAACACAGAGGTCAAATGCGCGTCTCCATACCGTATACTTGTTGAATGTCCTGAATGGTTCTATTCTACACGAAAACTGAACGCAAATAGCCGCCCCCGTCAAATCCCTAT
>CALBRY010000661.1 GCA_937927665.1 uncultured Chloroflexota bacterium | reverse complement strand
CACAAATCGAAGCGTATTTACGCCCATTTCATCGCATGGGTTATGACTTGCGCGTGATGCAAGCGCTCTATGTGCCGCTGCATCTCGAAATCGATCTGTGCGTGAAAGACGGGTATCTGCGCGGGCATGTCGAAGCGGCGCTCAAAGATGCATTGAGCAGCAGTCGTGGTTATTTTCACCCGGATCGTCAAACATTTGGCACGCCGATCACCTTAAGCGCACTCGTCGCGGCGGTGCAAGCCGTCCCCGGTGTGGACAGCGTCAACCGCCTGATCGTGACCGCGAAAGACATCACGTATGAATTCCCCGAATATCGCGATGGCGTGCTGCTGCCGGGTGCACAAATCATCCTTGCAGCGCTGGAGATCGCCCGTATGGAAAACACGCCCGGTTTTGCTCAAAACGGCACGCTTAAGCTGAATTTGCGAGGTGGACGATGACCGATCGATGTGACTGCTGCGAAGGTACGGAGTCTGTCACACCCCTACCGCACGAAAACCGCCCCGGACTTTCGGCACTGCGGTATCGGGCGGGAACGCACGGCAGTTTTATGGAAACAATGCTCGCCGCGCTCTCACTGATCGAGTTAGAGGTGAATACGGGCGAATTCGACATCGACGGTCAACCGGTGATCGAATTCGTGCGCCCGCTCGCCCATTTGCGGACGCGTGACACAGATGATCCCGCGATTGCCCTGCTCGATGCGTGGGCGTGTGTCGCGGATGTGCTCACGTTCTACAATGAGCGGATCGTCAACGAGGGTTATTTGCGGACAGCGGTTGAACGCCGCTCTGTGCTGGAAATCGCCCGCTTGATCGGCTACATGCTGCGCCCCGGTGTCGCGGCGGCGGTCTATCTCGCCTACACGCTGGAAAAAGACTCCTCGGTGATCATTCCGGCGGGAAGCCGCGCGCAAAGTGTCCCCGTATCCGGCGAAGAAACGATCCAATCGTTCGAAACAATCGCTGACCTTGACGCGCGCTATTTATGGAATGAACTGACGCCGCGCCGGACGCGCCCGCAGCATTTTCGCGCATCAAACCGCGATGGTGAAACCCTCCTCGCCAACGCGCCCCCCGTGAGCGCCATCTATCTACCGGGTACAGTGACGACACTCCGCAAAAACGAACTGCTGGTCTTTGAGCTAAAAGGCGGATTCAACCCAACGCCGCGCTTGATCAAAACGGTTGTGCCGGAAGCGGACGGGAAAAGTACCCGCGTCGAATTGGTCACCGGGGATATCGTGAGCGCACTCACCCCGCTGTATGAGCTTGTGCCGGAAGCGCCGCAAGCTCTCGCAAATCCGATCCAACCCAAAGCCGAAGCGCCGCCCGTACCGCTTCAGGTGATCGCCCGCCAGTTTGGCAGTCTAAACCGCGCTCCATCGCGCCCGCCCGCCAACGAAGCACGGCTGCCGCGCCAACTCGCGGATTCCTTCTCGTTGAGCGCCAACACATCCGCCAAGCTGTTCGCGGCGGTCGCGCCCCGTCTGCGCGATACGGTGTTCGCGGCAACGGCGGGTACGGATACGACAATCCTCACAGGCGGATCGACCGTCACGCGGCTTTCGGTGATGCGCGTAAAAGCCGCGCCGTTCGGAGCGTCCGCGCCGCCGCGCACCGCGCTTGCGACCGTCGGCAATGCACAAGTAACCACCTATGACCCCAACTGGTCGGTGATCAGCGAAACATTCGAGCCGATCCTGCTGGCGATCAACGAAGACCCGACACTCTTGATCCTCGATGCCGAGTACGACGCGATTTTACCGGACACGCCGATCGTGATCGTGCAGCCGGAACTGGGCGAAGTCGCAGTCCGAACCGTCTCATCGGTCGAAACACGGCGCATCAGCGGCTTTGGTCAAACGATCAAAGTCACCGTGCTGAGGCTGGACGGGACATGGTTTTTCCCGGTCGATATGAGCGATGTTGACAATGACACATCTGCGGAATTAATGACCATTCTGCGCGGCACGACGATCTACGCCGGGGCGGAACTGCTCGCGGAACCCGCTGCCGGACTGCCGATCGCAGAAGTGCCGATCCCTGACGATGTATTCGGCAGCGAGATCGAACTCAACGGGCAATATCCCGATCTGCTTGCCGGGCGATGGGCGGTTGTGAGCGGCGAACGCGCCGATATTCCCGGCGTGAACGGCGTTTATGCCAATGAATTGGTCATGCTGCAAACCGTCACGCACGATGTGGAACTCCTCCCTTTGCTTGTGCGAATCGATCCGGAGGACTCAAGCGCGGGATACGAAGAAATCGGCATCGTCGCCCGTGAAGGCGACCGCACCCACACATTTTTGACCTTTGCCGAACCGCTCCAGTACCGCTATAAGCGCGCCACCGTCAAAGTGAACGGAAATGTCGTCAAGGCGACACACGGCGAAACCCGTAACGAGCCGCTCGGCAGCGGAAACGCCGTCAATCCCGCGCTGACCCTGCCGCTGAAAGCAAAACCACTCACATATGTGTCGGCGGTTGATCCGAGCGGGATCGCGTCAACGCTGGCGGTGCGCGTTGATGGCGTGTTGTGGGAAGAACGCGAGAGCTTGATCGACGCGGGCGAAAAAGAAGCTGTTTACACCACACGCACCGACGACGAAGGACGCACCAGCGTATCGTTCGGGAATGGCGTAGAAGGACGCCGCCCGCCCACCGGAGTCGAAAATATCACAGCGCGTTACCGCGTCGGCATCGGCAAGCCGGGGAATGTCCGCGCCAAACAGATCAGCTTGTTGGCGTCACGTCCGTTAGGCGTCAAGTCGGTCGAAAATCCGCTGCCCTCCAGCGGCGGCGCAGACGCCGAAACCCGCGATCAAGCCCGCCGGAATGCGCCCCTTGCAGTCATGGCGCTTGATCGGTTGGTATCAGTGCGCGATTACGCCGATTTTGCCCGCACGTTCGGCGGAATTGGCAAGGCGTATGCACAGCTTGCCACCGATGGACGCCGCCAAAGCGTCAATCTATCGATCCTCGGTGTGGATAACATCCCGCTCGATGTCGAAGGCGATCTCGTCCTCAATTTGCAGCGAACCCTGCGCGAACTCGGCGATCCGTCGCTCCCGATTCGAATTCATGTCGGCGTCGTCGATCTGATCGTGATTCAGGCACAGGTGCAGGTTGATCCGGCGTATTTATGGGAGAACGTCAAGCCCAACGTGACGGCGGCGCTTTTGCATGCCTTCAGCTTTGATAATCGTGAGTTCGGTCAAGCCGTGCTTCTCAGCGAAGTCGTCAGCGTTATTCACGCTGTCGAAGGTGTGACGCTCGTCATCGTCGAAAAGCTCGATACGCTGACCGAGGATCGCATCATCGAACAAGCCGCGAAAGGCGAAGACTTCACCGACTTGATCGGCTTACACGAGCGCATCACTCCGAGCGCGAAACGCACACTCCCCGCGCCGACCTTCGGCGCTGTGGATATGGTGACGGTCGCTCACCCGGCGGCGCATCTCGCATTCTTGAGTCCCGAAGTGCCGGATACGCTGATTCTCACGGAGTACACCTCATGAACGACACACGCGATAGGCTCTATGACCTGCTGCCCGCCATATACCGCATGCGCGATGCCGAACAAGGTTATCCGCTCAAGGCGCTGCTGCGCGTCGTGCAGCAGCAGGTTGATGTCGTGCGCGCCAGTATCGATCAGGCTTACGACAACTGGTTTATCGAAACCTGCGAAGATTGGATCGTGCCTTATCTCGGTGATCTGGTCGGCTACACGGCGGTGAATCAAGCCGTCGAGACAGGAACACCCGATAGTTCGCGCCAGCGAATCATGATCCCGCGTGCCGATGTCGCCAACACGATCGCCAACCGCCGCCGCAAGGGAACATTAGCCCTTCTGGAAAGTCTCGCCCGTGATGTGAGTGGATGGTCAGCGGCGCGTGCGGTCGAGTTCTACCCGCTCCTGCACTGGTTTCAGGATATGAACGCCACCCGACCGGCACGCGGCGGCTGGATCGATGTGCGCGATGGCGCGGCACTCGGCAGATTAGGCACGCCGTTTGACCGCGCCGCGCATACCGTCGATGTACGCGACATCAATACCGGCGCTGCGACTGCGCGTTACCGCCCCGGTACGGTTGCGCTGTTCGTGTGGCGGATGCGCGCCTATTCCGTTACGCGCACCCCGGCATATCGTTTGGAGGGCAGTCCGCAGCGGTTCGCCTTCAGCGCGTTAGGGAATGACACCGTCTTGTATACCAGACCGTCGGCGCTCACGGGTATTGACGATGAACGTCACCTGCCCATCCCGATCAGCCGCCGCAGTTTTGAAGATTTCCTGACCGATTATTACGGGGAGGATCGCAGCCTTGCCATCTGGGAGACGCGGCGCGAAGGCACACGCTTGATCCCGCCGGAACGCATCATCGCGGCGGATTTGAGCGATTGGGAGCGCTACCGCGTCCCGCAAAACCGGGTCGCCGTCGATCCGGTGCTTGGACGCATTTTATTCCCGCCGCGCCAACAACCGCGCGCCGTTTCGGTGCGTTATCACTACGGTTTCCGCGCCGATCTCGGCGGCGGTGAGTATAACCGTCCGATCCGTCAGCACCCGCTAGCGAAAATCTACCGCCCGGAGCCGCAGCGCGATGAGCCGCACAAGCTCAATAATGTGCTGCAAAAATGGCAAACAGAAGCGCCCGATCATGCCGTGATCGAACTGCCGGATAGCATGGTGTATTCGCTTGAGCCGTTTAACCGTATCGCGCTGCGAGCCGGGCAAACACTCCAGATCCGCGCCGCCGATGGCAAACGCCCGATTTTACGCCTGCTCGATTATCTCGTGAGCGGCAGTGATTCGCTGCGGATCGCCCTCGCGCCGGGGAGTTGTTTCGTCCTCGATGGCGTGATGATCGCGGGGCGCGGTTTATCGGTCGAACCGCCGGAAAGCGATGATCCCGATACCGAAACCGCCGCCGATCGCAAGAATCCGCCGCGAAAATCAAAGGCGGATACAAAGCCCGAACCGCAGGAATCGCCCGTGCCTCTGGATCGCCCCTCGCTGATTTTGCGGCATGTCACGCTCGTACCGGGTTGGTCGCTTGATGCGTCATGTGAGCCGGAACACAGCGAAGAACCGAGTCTCTTAATCGATCATGTTGATGCCTGTGTACGAATCGAACACAGCATCATCGGCACCATTTTGATCGATCAAGACGAAGTCATGACCGATCCGCTTGAACTCAATATCAGCGACAGCATCATCGATTCGACATCGCCGGAGGAGCGCGCCATCGGCGGGGGGCATGTCGATCGCGCCCATGCGATCCTGACGATAGCGCGCTGTACCGTTTTTGGTACGGTGATCGTCCGCCGCGTCAACCTTGCCGAAAACACGATCTTCCGCGATCCCCTCATCGCAGCGCGGCGGCAAAAAGGCTGTGTCCGCTTCTGCTACGTGCCGCCGGATGGCTCACGAACGCCGCCCCGTTTTCAATGCCAACCGGAAGCAGCGGAACAGGGCGCACGCGTTCAGCCGCAGTTCGACAGTATGCGTTACGGGACAGCCGATTACGCGCAGTTGGCGGCACACTGCCCGCAAGAAATCACCCACGGCGCAGATGATGAATCCGAAATGGGGGTCTATCACGACCTGTTCACCCCGCAGCGCGAAGCCAATTTGCGCGCCCGTGTCGCGGAATACAGTCCCGCCGCCAGCAATGTCGATCTCGTTTTCGCCAGCTAACGAAGGAGCCACAATGATTTACGGTGATTTTTCCCGCAATTCATTCGATGCCGCCAAGCAGTTCACCCGCGTGCTGCATCAACAGGGGCGCGTGCTGCTCGACGCCGATTGGAATGAACAAAGCGACATCTTTTTAGAACTGCTCCGCATGTTTATTCGTGACCTCACCGGACCGTTCGGCGGCACATTCGATAAAAATGCCTTCGAAGTCGAAATCGACGCGGGCAAGCTGAGCGTCACACCGGGGCGGTATTATGTCGATGGCATGGCGGTCAATCATGCCGATCCCGAATGGGCGAACGGGCGGACAACCGTCCTCGTAGACGAGCGTTCCCCCGATGGCGTGATCACCTATACCGAAATGGACGTGACCGATCTCAACCGTCCGTTTATCGTCTATCTCGATGTCTGGGAACAGGGTGTGACCGCCGCCGAAGATGATCATATCCGCGAAATTGCCCTCGAAGGCATCGACGGCGCGATGCGTTCCCGCTTGATGTGGCGCATCGGCTTAACACCGCATGTACCAGATCCGCTCGACTGGAAAAGCTTACCGGGTCAGTGGGCAGACTGGATCGCGGAATGGCAGTCACCAAAACGCGGAATGCTCGCCGCCCGCGCCCGCACAACACCCGCGAAAGATGACGAACCCTGCATCACGCCGCCGGATGCGCGTTATCGCGGTGTCGAAAATCAGCTTTACCGCGTCGAAATTCATGATCCCGGCACCGCAAAAAATGCGACATTCAAATGGTCGCGCGATAACGGCGCGATCGTGTTCCCTGTGCTTGAGCTTAACGGAAATACTGCCACCGTCAGCGGTTTACGACGCGATACCCGATGGGGATTAACCCCGGAAGATCGTGTCGAATTAGTCGATGCGGCGAACCTCGCCCTGACCGGACGCGGCATGATGGCGCGGGTGATCGCCGTAGAAGATGACCGCGTGACGCTGGACGCAGGCGGCGAAGCACTGCCGGAATACACCGAACGCGCCGCGACGACTGCCCGCCCGCTTCTGCGACGATGGGATCACCGCCCCGCGCAAGATCAGATGACGCTCAAAGTTGCCGAAGGCGAAACATGGATCGCGCTTGAGCAGGGGATTCAAGTACAGTTTGCGCCCGCGCCCAAACCGCCGCCCGTGCATCAATATCGCAGCGGTGATTATTGGCTCATTCCGGCGCGCACCGCGACAGGCGATGTGGTGTGGTCGCTTGACGGGAATGATCCCGCGTTGATCGCTCCGCACGGCGTGCGACATGCCTATATTCCGCTGGCAGGATTTGACGGCGCGAAGCTGGCATCCTTGCGGAGAATTCTCAAAACGCTGTGAGTTCGCAGTAAATCGGGTTTCGTGTCTGCACCCCTCCTCGAATTCGAGGAGGGGCGCGGGGGAGAGGTCAATAAAGCCTTGATGCCTGTGGGTGATACTCTAATACACGCCTTGGCGCAGCAGTACGCGGGGAATGGTCAGCATCAAAATTTGCGCGTCCAACCCCATCGACCAATTTTCGATGTAGTAAATATCGAGCAGGCACATTTCATCAAACGGAATGTCACTCCGTCCGGCAACCTGCCATAAACCTGTCATCCCCGGCTTGACCGCCAACCGCTGCATATGCCATTGATCGTAAAATGCGACTTCTTCCGGCGTTGGTGGGCGCGGTCCGACAAGGCTCATTTGACCGAGCATGACATTAATCAAGTTGGGCAGTTCATCAATACTCGTGCGGCGGATAAACTTACCGACGCGGGTAATACGAGGGTCGTCTTTCAGTTTCGGGCGGCGCGGATCGTCGCCGTGTTCTTCGGTGAGCTTCGCCCGCAGTTGATCGGCATTCGGGATCATGCTGCGGAATTTATACATCTTGAAGCGTTTCCCCTGCTCCCCGACGCGCTCCGCACTGTAAAAGATCGTCCCGCGATCCTCTAACTTGATCGCCAGCCCGACGAACAAGAAGATCAGTGCCAGCACCGGAGACGCCAGCACGATCAGCGTCAAATCGAGCAAACGCTTGAGCAGGCGGCTTGTGCCTTTGAAGGGAAGATGGGCGTTCATCCGCAGCAGCGGAATCCCGTCGAGCGCTTCCACCTGAACTTGTCGCAAATTTAACTGGAACACATCAGGAATCACGCTGACTTCGACATTTTCGCGCTGGCAAATATTGATCAGCTCGATGATCGTTTCGTTTTGCCGCCATGGGATCGTGATGATCACAAAGTCGATCGCGTGTTCGCGGAGGAGCGTTCCCAGATCAGTCACGCCGCCCAAACCTTTGACACGACCGAGATCCGTACTCGCCAGCGCCGGATCAGTATCCACGTAAGCGATCAGTTGGTACCCCATATCGCGGCGGGCGAGTAATACCCGCATCACCGACTGCCCAACTTCGCCCGCACCGATCACCATCACGCGCTGAACGCCGATTCCCTGCTTGCGGAGATGCGCCCGCACGATGCGGATCACCCCGCGAGAAGTGGCAAGCAGCACAATCGTGATCGCCGCGACGTAAATCATCATCAAACGGCTGAAAACGAGCGGCTGTAAGAAGAAGCTCAACGCCAGTGTGACGACAGTCGCATTCGTAACGCCGTTGATGATCGTATAGACCTCATCCAGCCACGAACGCCCGCGATTCGGCTTATACAAGCCCATACCGCGATAGTTGACGTACAGCCAGATGATGTAAATCACGGCATACGGTAGATATGGTTCAAACGCCGATTGGTTGAATTCCAAAACGGCGCGGATAAGCTGAAGCTCATAACGGGCGAAGTATGCCAGCACAAACGCCAGCAAAACGAGCGCCGTATCAAGCAGAGGGAGCCAGTTGCCGGAAAGATTATGTTTCGACGCGGGTTGATCGGCAGGTTTCATGAAGGGCACTATTGGTGAGTCAGCTCGTTTATCTATAACCTAATGCAGCGCTTGGCGATAACTTTCGACAGTGACGCGTGCGTGTTCGTTCCATGTAAAGCGCTGCGCTTTTTCCTGACCGCGCTCACGCGCATCACGCCGCCACCCGTCATCTTGCATCGCTTGTGCCAATGCCGCCGTCCATGCCGACGGATCATGCGGCGGGATCAACATCCCCGCACCCTCGGCAATCTCCGGCAGGCTGGACGCATCACTGACGATCACAGGCGTGCCGCACGCCATCGCCTCCAGCACGGGAAGCCCGAAGCCTTCAAAGACGGACGGATAGACAAACGCTTCTGCACTATTGTACCAGAGCGCAAGCTGATCAGCAGGGATAAAGCCCGGAAACAGCACATCGTCCGCCAGCTTTAACCGCTCCACCGCCGCGAAAATCGGATCAGTATCCCACCCCTTGCCGCCGCCGATCACCAGTTTGGGGCGCGCATTCGGCGGAAGCGCGGCATATGCCTCGATCAGCGTCACGAGGTTTTTACGCGGCTCAAGCGTGCCAACGAACAACCAGAACCGATCCGGCAGCCCGTTTTGCATCTTAAACGCGCGGATCACATCCGGCGCAGCAGGGCGAAACACATCCCGATCAAACCCCAATACGGCGGTGTCAATCTTGTCGGCGGGCGTGCCGAGTGTTGCCGTTAAATCGCGGGCAGTGCTGCGCGAAATCGCGATCACACGGCGGGCACGCTTCACCGAAAGCGGTGTCATCCACTGTAAATATAGACGCCGCATCGTCGAAAGGCGTTCCGGGTAATGCCGGAAGCTGAGATCGTACACGGTGACAACCGAAGGCAGCGTCAAGATCAGCGGCGAAACAAACGCCATCGAATGAACCAGATCAAAGCCGCCGTTCATCAGCGAAAACGGCTGGATCACCTGTTCCCATGCGATCCGGCGCACGGGTGACGTTGTATCCAGTCCGGCACGCCGGAGCGCAACACGCGGAAACGATGCCTCAACCGCCGGATTGATGAACGCGGTGAACTGCCAATCTTCCGGGGCGGCGCTGTTCAAATGGCGCAGCAAACCATCGATTACGCCGTGAATCCCGGCGCTGCGATAGCCCGGTTTGCCGGATAGCAGGTGCGCGTTTAATGCGATGTGCATGGGAGTCCTTGCGAGTTTTCTCCCTCACCGTGACCGCCCTCACCCCGTTCCCCTCTCCGCTGGCAGAGAGGGGCGGCACGCGAAGCGTGTGGGGTGAAGGCTTGGTGGAGAGGTCTAGTGCTTCCTCGCCTCTGCAAGATCGATGGCGTGGATCAGTTGTTCCAACCCTTTCAGGATGTCCGCGCCGAGATGAATCCGCACAGCGCGGCGGCTGCGCGATTGCAGCGATTCCATATCGCCCATCGCCTGCGCCGCTTTGAGCGTACCGAAGCTGTACGGCTGACCGGGAATCGCCAGATCGAACGGATCATCACAGGTGAACTGGAAGAAAACACCGTTCCCCGCGCCGCCCTTATGAAGTTGTCCCGTACTGTGCAAGAAAAGCGGACCATAACCGAGCGTGACAGCGCGGCGCGTGACATGACGCACGCGGCGGCGTTCCCGTTCCAGCACTTCGTCAATCTGCGGGAAGGCGGGCAGATACGCCAGCATGGCGAAGTAATCGCCCGCGTTCGTCGCGTTGATCTGCGCGGCGATCAAGCCGGAAATCGTGTTCGGATCAAAATTGTGCTGCGCGCACAAATCGCGGAGCAGCTTCGCCTGTTTTTCGTCGGCATACAAGCTGACCCCGTTTTCCGTCAGGATCGGCTGTGTGGACGGAAGCGCGCCATGATCCTGATAATGCTGCAAGTTGCGCTGTGTGTTGACCTTGCTTTCGGTCACGTTCGGCTCATCAAACGGGTTGATGTCGAGCAGTTTCCCTGCGATCGCGGTTGCATATTCCCAGCGGAAGAACTCACCGCCGATTGCATAGCGATCCGGTAAGCTCAGCGTCACAACCGGATGCCCCGCCTGACGCAGCCCCAAAAATGCGCTGTCGAGTTCGGCGTTATCATCGTCATCCACACGCATGAACACGAAAACGCGGTCAGTCGCGTAATCGTGCGGTTTGCCAGCAGTCGCACCGACGACGGGCAGAATACCGCGCCCCTCTTTACCCGTGCTTTCTGCCACAAGCTGCTCCACCCAGTTGCCAATGCTGGCGATCGACGGGCTGCACAGGATCGAGAGCTTATCGCGTCCTTCTTTAGCGAGCGCTCCCATCACCGCGCCGAGCGTGATACCGGGGTGATCTTTTGCGATGATCTTATCGCCGCACGCCTGCATCATCGTCGCCGCACTGCCGACCAGCTTATCAAGGTCGATTCCCATCAGCGCCGCCGGAACGAGTCCGAAATAGCTGAGGGCGCTGTAGCGTCCGCCAAT
>CALBRY010000660.1 GCA_937927665.1 uncultured Chloroflexota bacterium | reverse complement strand
CGCATTGCTTCCGGTATGATTCCGTTCCCGGTGAGCCTATTTACGCCACACGGCTCATAGACAGCGGCTGCCATGCCGAAGAACAGCGCATCTTATTTGCATTGCCTGTCGGCACGCGCACCTTGACCGGTTATCAGGAACGGCGCGGCGAAGGTTTGATTACGGTGTTCGGGATACCGCCATCACCGCCGCTGCTGCTTGCACTGCATCGCTGGATGAATGTGCCGCTTTACAGCCGCGCTCATGTTGGCGATGTTAGCACTGCCCTATTTCAGCGCGATGGCGTGTTCTATCTAATCGCCGCCAACAATCAACAAAACGTCATTGATACACAAATTACCCTGCTCCGCACCCTGTTCGATAGTGATTTATTGACGGTAGATGATTTATGGACGGGCGAAACCTACCGCGCCGATCTTTCGATCAACGCGGCGGTTTCCGTGCGACTTGCGGGCAAATCGGGTACGGTGCTGCGCCTACAAACGATCAAATCACCTCAATAGAATCACGATCGGGCAGTTGAGGAAACGGCGCATGAGGTTCGGCTTGATACCAGAACGCGGTCGAAGAAATATCGTCCTGAAGGGGCAAGAATCGCCCTTCGGAACGCCAGCCGAGTCCCTGAATCGTCACACGCAAATCCTGATGAAAGTGAATCGGATCGGGGATATGCCAGCGGTACAAGCCGAACCGCTGCTGAGATTTATACAAGCCATCGGGTTTGATCACCTGCGGCAGACCGAGAAACGGCGTCGAAAAGACGCCGTACTCCCCGGCGGGGTGCTCAAAATTCCACGCGCCGCCAAAGTAGTCTTCCGTACCTGTGCCGCAGATTGTCGGGAAGTCTTGATCGCCATCCAAATAGAACTTGATTTCGCCTTCGCCCCACCAGTTATTATTGTTGACTCCCCATGCGAGATATGTTCCGACATAATGCCCCCGCCCTCGCACGCCTTCGAGCAGCGTATGCACCTGCTTATATGGGAGCGGATTACTGCGCCGCCATTGGGCGTGCAAATATCCGGCATCGTCCGAAATATCCTCAAGCGTATAGTCAATCTGGTAGTAAAATCCGTCGATCTGGTCTTTCGACAAGTTTTCGACGCTGATTCGGGCACGCTGGCGAAATGGCATCGGGAAGTAGCTGTTAAATCCTCCGGCGGGGTTGACGGCGATCATCAGCGAACTGACATTTGAGCGCACACACCACCCGTTGCAGAAAAAATCACCGAGTGGAACTTCAACCGAGGGCGTGGTTTCATCATCCCAGTAGCAGCGGAAGATCAACGAACGCCAGAAGCGCGGATCAACCGTCAGCCAGATATGCCGGATCATCCCCGAACCTGCAATATCTGCGAGTTCAGCAGTCGCATAACCGGGGATACGTATCGATGGAGAGACTTTCCAACCCTGCCCGAGAGTGCTCGCCGGACCGGGAATACCTGTGCCTTCGATCGCCATGCCGCCCTTGCCCTTTTCTCCCGTGAAGTTTTCAGCGCTAATCGAGCGGGATTGGGCGTTGGAGAGTTTCGTTATGCCCGAAAACAGATCAAAGCCGGACATCTTGCCTCACTTTCTGGTTGAGCTTACAATGAATCCAAAAATCCGTTGGGTTCATTTTAGAAACAGGTTGGCTTATTTGCGACGTGCCTTATGATCAATTGGCGTTCTCTTACTCCGGTCTACGTCCCTGTATTGTGCAGTACACATCTTGTCGAACATGATCGCCTGTTCCATCTCGGTCCGGGTGAGCTTCATCGCAGCACCCCACAAGCTCGCCATATCCATGACTGCTACGAAATCGGCGTGATCACGTCCGGCTATGGGGTTTTCGTGGTTGGCGATGAGGAATATCGTTTCGAGACAGGTCAGGTATTCATCGTTAATGACTTGCAGCCGCATATGGCATATACCGACGATTCATGTGAAACCGTCGGGTTATTCGTGGTGCATTTTCATCCGGCAATCATCACCGATAGCTGGATCACGAAAATGCGTTCAGAGACATGGCTGCCTTTCACCCTAGATTTCAACCGTTCCGGTCCCATGATTCCACTCCATGATCCTACTACCCCGATCCTGCGCGATCTACTCCATCAAATCGCGGAAGAAGCGGAGCAGCAGGAGCATGCATGGGAAATCGTGACGGGTGGTTTGTTAATACAGGCGGCGGGGCATCTGGCGCGGCGGCTGCTGCACGAGCAAGAAACACCCCCTCAATATCATGATCGGCGCGAAGCACTCCGGCGAATCAGTCCGGCGCTGCGCCTTGTCGAAAGCCGCTTTTCCGAACCGCTAACGCTGGATGACATGGCTCAGGCAGCGCTCGTCAGCCGCTCCCATTTGTGCGCCTTATTTAATACTGCGCTCGGTGCGTCCCCAATCGCCTACCGCAACTCCCGGCGCTTAGTCGAAGGCGAACGCCTGCTGAGGTCAACAGACCTGCCGATCCACGAGATCGCTTATTCTGTCGGGTTCAGCAGTGCCCAAGAATTTAACCGCCTATTTCTCCGTCAAGTCGGAATGCAGCCTTCGCAGTTCCGCCGCGCTTTCGACGGTAATGGAGCAGATCAGAAAATTAGTTCATCTTGTGAGACGATTTTATCTTCCGCCCCGGAAGACGTAAGCATATGATGAAAATGTGAGATCGAGTGTTCAAACAGGGTAAGCAGTGTCCAGTTTAGAAGTGTCGCCGGATGCTGCGCTCAGTGAAAGGGGGACTGCCAACCACGACACGACTGCACAACGTTTATGCATGGTTCTTTCTAAATGCACTCGCTTTCCACATAAAGTCCCCACATTAATGCCTTAACATAGGAGTAACGACTATGAAGCGTTTTACCCTCGTATTCGTTTTCTGTTTGATGTTGATTGCTGTCGCCCCACTCGCCGCACAAGATGTTACACCCCCTGAATTCCCGCTCACGCTGCCGGACACTATCGCTGAAGGGCGTGATGTTTCGATCACGATTTCCGCGTGCATCGGTGAAGATCAAGAGCAGCAGCGCCTCGATTTCGACGCGCAGCTTGCCCGATTCATGGAAGTGTATCCGAACGTCACCGTTGAGCGGACACAATACTGCTTCTCACCGGAATCGTTTGCTGCGCTGGTCGCAGGTGGCACACTGCCAACAGTATTCGGCGTACCTGCAACTGAACCGCAGCGCTTGATCGCGCAAGGCGTACCAGCCAATCTGTCAGCAGCATTTGAGCAGTTTGGGCTGAACGACATTTACAATCCGACGCTGTTGGCGCTGCTTTCTGACGCGGAAGGCAATGTGTACGGCTTCCCCGAATTCTCCTACGCACAGGGGATCGGCTGGGATATCGCCGCACTGAGCGCCGCCGGATACGATGCGCCCCCCGCGACATGGGAAGAATTCGGCGCAGTCGCACAAGAAGTTGCTGATCCGGCAGCCGGACTCGCTGGATTTGCGATGTTCCTTTCGGGCGGCGGCGGCGGTTGGCACTTTACGAACCTCGCCTACGGTTTCGGCGCAACCGAATTGATCCGCGATAACGGCGATGGCACGTACACCGCAGTTTACGGCGAAGGTGCAGCAGTTGAAGCGATGCAGTTCCTGTATGATCTGCGCTGGCCCGATGCTGAAAACGCCCTGCCGCTCGACCTCGCCAGCAACCCGACGTTTGAAACCGTCGATGGTCGCGCGGTGATGTTCATGAGCCCCGCAGACGGCAGTATCGGTTGGCTGCACGTAAATATGCCCGATGTTGACCTGACCCGCTTCGGCTACACGGCGATGCCGCAGGCTCCCGATGGCTTGCGCTATACGCTGACCGGCGGAAGCCATCAGATGGTGTTTGCTGGCGCAAGCGCTGATCAACAAGAAGCCGCAATCGTCTTCCAAGTGTGGCGTACCCTCAGTCCCGGCGAATTCGCACCTTCTCGCGCAATCTTCCATGCAACACAGGCTGGCGCTGGTACCCCCGTTCTGCCCATCTTCGCGGGCGAACTTCAGGCAGCGGTCGATGCCTTCGATCAGCAGTTCATCACGATGCCTGTCGAGAACTATCAGGGCTTCTATGATGCACTCAATGCGGGCGAAATCGTGCTCGTACCGGAACCCCCCTTCGCGCAGGACTTCTATGTGGCGATTGCCGAAGTCATGACGACTGTCCTCACGGACGAAAGCGCGGATGTACCCGCCTTGATGGCGGCGAACGCTGAAGCATTCCAAACGGGTATCCTCGATCCGGCGGCTGGCAGCTAATTTCGAAGTGTTCGTGTGAAGTTGAATCAGGCGGTATCACAGTGATACCGCCTGATCTGTCCTATCACCCGAAACATGCATACGCCGCAGACGCTTAGCAGGGAGAAACCAATGATGACTCTACCCCTTCGTAAAGAACGCACCGTCGCGGCGGAAATGCCTCATTACCGAAGTCAAATCAGATGGCGGGAACAGCTTGTAGCGTATCTGTTCTTGCTTCCGGCGATTGCCGCGTTCACGGTGTTTGCATGGTGGCCCATCCTAAACAGCATCGTGATGAGCTTTCAGCAGGTTGACTTGATGGACGCAGGCGCTTCCACATGGATTGGATTTCGCAATTTCGAGCGCATGTTCGCCGATCCAACATTTGTCGCGTCATGGCGCAACAGTTTTGAATTCGCGGGACTCAGCATCTTGATCGGGTTTTTTGTCCCGGTATTCGTCTCAATCCTCGTTAACGAGATGCGCGCGGCGAAAAGCTTCTTTCGCATCGTGTATTTTCTTCCCAGTGTGATCCCCCCGCTGATCGGCATTCTCGTTTGGCAGCTTATCTACAGTCCGCAGCCGGGAGGACTGCTCAATCAGGTCGTAATCGGATTGGGTGGAACACGAGCGGGTTGGCTGCAAGATGTATCGCTGGTCAAACCGTCGATCCTTGTCATCATGACATGGGGCGGTTTTGGAGCAACGATGCTGATTTATCTAGCGGCGCTGCAAGACCTGCCGATCGAGCTTTATGAAGCGGCAGAGATTGATGGTGCCCGTCCATGGGATCGCATTCGATTTATCACACTGCCCTATTTGCGACCAACCATGCTCGTCCTGTTGATCGTGCAGGTACTCGGCATCGTTCAGATATTTATGGAACCGCTTGTCTTGACCGAAGGTGGACCCGGACAAGCAACGATGACCCCCGTCTTTACGCTGTATCGCAAAGGATTTTTGAACGGCGATTACGGGCTTGCCGCCGCGTGGAGCGTGCTGTTGATGATCGTTTTAGGCGCTCTGTCGCTCGTTTATCTGCGTGTGACACGCGCTACACAGCAGTGAGGTTAACCACCATGGATGCGTCAGTTCGTGCCGTTTTATCTGATCTGGAAGTAAAAACACCGCGTGGTCGGCTCACCTACATCTTGATCACACTTGTGCTGCTGCTGCTTGCGGTGTTTGTGGTTGTGCCTTTTATATATGCCTTTACCAGCGGGCTTAAGACAAGCCGCGAAGTTTTCAGCGCGACCTTTCAGCTTTTCCCTGCTGTCGCTAACTGGGATAACTACGGGCAGGCGTGGGACTATTTCAATCTGCCGCGTCTGTTCTTGAACACGACATTTCTGGTTATAGGTGGGTTGTTCGTTCAGCTTACCGTATCGATGCTGGCAGCGTACAGCCTTTCCAAACTCAAGCCAATTGGCGGACGTTTTCTGCTGATAGGCTTTCTCACAACGTTGATGATTCCCGGAATTGCTTACATCATTCCGTTATATGTGACCGCCGCGCGTCTGGGACTGCTTGGCAGTTATTGGGGATTGTGGCTGTCGTATGGCGTAAATGCCTTCATGATCTTCATCTTCAAGAACTTCTTCGATGGGCTGCCGCCGGAAATATTCGATTCGGCGCGGGTGGATGGCGCTTCGGCGCTGCAAATCTTCTGGAGCATCGTCCTCCCCCTCAGTCGTCCGATCCTCATCGTGCTGTCGATCCTAACGTTCGTCAATCTGTGGAAAGATTTCTTGTGGCCCTATCTGGTGCTGCTGGGCGAACCCGATCTTCAGCCGATCAGCGTGGCATTGTTCGTCGTCGAACAGCGCAGCGCCACTCCGCCGAATATTCAAATGGCAGGATATTTCATGGCGATGCTTCCTCCGCTGCTCATTGCAATCGTCTTGCAGCGCTATATGCAGCGCGGGCTTTCACTGGGTGCAGTTAAAGGATAATTTCCCGACTATGGCACACCGTCCGATTGTTCATCTGATTTGTACCGCCCATATCGACCCCGTTTGGATGTGGAGTTGGGAAGAAGGACTGCGCGAGACAATTTCGACCTTTCACACCGCCGCAGATCTGCTTGAGGAGTTCCCGGAGTTTGTCTTTAACCATAACGAGAGTCTGCTCTATGAATGGGTTGAAGCATACGATCCGCCGCTGTTTGCCAAAATCAGATCACTCGTAAAAAGCGGACGCTGGAACATCACAGGCGGATGGTATTTGCAGCCTGATCTCAATCTTTGTGGTGGTGAAACACTGGTGCGGGTGATTCTGGAGGGTCGGCGTTACTTCGCGGAGAAGTTCAGTGTGCGTCCGCCTGTCTCCTATAATTTTGACACCTTCGGACACCCCAACAGCGTTCCAAAACTACTCAAACAAAGCGGATTCTCCATGTATATCCACTGCCGTCCGGTTGATTCGCAAATGGCACTGCCCGCACCGTTCTACCGCTGGCGCAGTGCTGACGGCAGCGAAATCTTAGCCGTGCGACCGGATACAGGTTGGTACGGGACACCCGCTCCCGGTCAAGCAGAAGCTCAGGCGCGACGCGGGATTCAAGTCGCACGCGAAACGGGCATGGATACGATAGTGACATGGGGTTTAGGCGATCACGGCGGCGGCGCAACCCGTACCGATCTGCTGAGTTTCCGCAAACTCTTTGAAGAATTCGCGGACAGTGATATTGACCTGCGTCACAGCACCCCTGAAGCCTTTCTTGCACGTATTGAGCCGCACATTTCCAGTTTTCCCGTTGTGGACGGCGAACTTCAGCGCACGTTATCCGGCACCTATACCTCCGTGGCGGCAATCAAACGGCAGATGCGCAGCGGCGAAACACTGCTGGCATCCGCCGAACGGTGGGCAGCTATCGCATGGTGGCGATACGGACTCGCCTATCCCGCCGACATGCTGCGTGAAGCATGGAAGCGTTTGATGTTCAACACTTTCCATGACGTGCTGTGTGGTTCACTGCGTGAATCAGCGATTCCCGGCGTGATGGCGATGTTCGGCTATGCGGAAGATACCGCGCGGCGGATCATCACAAAGGCGCAGTTGGCACTGCTCCCGAATATCTCTCCACAGCCGAACACAATCCCAATCTACGTATTCAATCCGCACAGCACAACGGTGAAAGCACCGGTTGGATTGAATTTTCTGAGTGCATATGCGCCACCCCAACAGCGAAAACCGTTCAAGCTCATCGATGATCAAGGTTTGGTTGTCCCGCATCAGGAAACTGGCGGCGACAGTGTACCTATTGATGAAAGTACATGGCAGCCGTTCTGCGGTTTTATGGCGAATGTTCCAGCACTGTCGGTGCGCCGCTACGAAGTCCGGTTTGAGCCTCCCCCTGTATCGCCCACACCTATTCAGGTGATCGAAGATGTGGAGGGTATCACGATCGAAACACCCTTCTACCGGGCGCATTTTGACCGTGATGAATCAGCACTGGTGAGCTTAACTGATACAGCCACCACGCATGAGTTGTTGAGCGCTCCGATGCGGCTGTTCACCATGAAAGATGTTTCACATGGATGGGGTGGCGAAACACGAGTCATCTTTAATGAGCCGTTTGCTCCCTTTGCTGCCCTCACTGCGGCTCAGGTCGGCGATTTTGTCGGCATGGAAAGCGCACTCGGTCCAGCGCTCCGCGTGATCGCAAGCGGGGCAGCATGGGTGACAGTCGAGTGTTTGGTGGGATGGCAGCATACCCGCGCCGCGATCCGCCACACATTCTATGCCGATCAAGCGTATGTCGATATTGATGTGCGTCTGTATATGCAAGCACGCCGCAAGATGATTAAGCTGCAAATTCCGTTCGCGCTGGCGAACTGCCATGTAAGAGCGGAAGTCCCCTACAGTGCCGCTGACTACCCTGCCGATGCGACCGAGTATCCATATGCACGTTGGCTGCGCCTTGAAAATGAGGTGATGCGTGTGGGCGTGGCGAACAGCGGTCAAAATGGCTTCGATGTGAGCGCAGACGGTGTGCTGAATCTCAGTCTGAGCCGGGGCGGAACACACTGCGCGTGGAGCGAAACCGATGTTCCAACACACAAATCGTATACGTTTATGGATCAGACACAGCTTGATACCCGCTTCCGGTTGATCACATCGAGCGCACACGCCGAAGATTTCGATGAGCAGCTCATCTCTGCGGCGTTGACACTCAATCAACCGCTGGAGGCATTCTTTAGCTACTTTCCGCCCACACTGCCGGAAGGCACAACCGCAGCATCTCCGCCATTCCTGCAAATTGAGCCAGCAACGATCCTCTTGGGAGCGCTCAAAAAAGCCGAACTTGAGGACGCGCTCATTGTGCGGTTGGTCGAAAGCGCAGGGCAAGCAACCAGTGCCGAATTGACATTCGAAGGGGGTGCGTCCACAACCATCATGTTCGCGCCGTTTGAGCTAAAAACCTTCAAGATTACCCGTGATGGCGTATGGGCTGCTGTCAACCTCGTTGAGGAGACATTCTAATGCTGGCACAAGCTGTTCTCGAAAGGCTGCCAGAAATCAGCCGCGATCTATCACAACCGCTGGACTTACGGGTTGATGCGCTCATCAGCATGATGACACTAGAAGAAAAAGTCGCGCAGATGCTGCACGATGCTCCGGCGATCGAACGACTTGGTGTCCCGGCTTACAACTGGTGGAATGAATGCTCACATGGCGTGGCACGCGCCGGACTTTCTACTGTCTTTCCGCACGCAATCGCGTTAGCGGCGACATGGGATAGTGATTTACTGGCGCATGTCGGCTCTGTCACCGCCGATGAAGCCCGCGCCAAGCATCATCAAGCGGTGCGCGAAGAACGGGTCGAAATTTACGGCGGACTCACCTTCTGGACGCCGAACATCAATATTGTGCGTGATCCGCGTTGGGGACGGGCACAAGAAACATTCGGGGAAGATCCATTTTTGACCGGGCGATTAGCGGTTGTTTTCATTCGCGCGCTTCAAGGCGATCATCCCCGCTATCTCAAACTTGCCGCGTGCGCCAAGCATTATGCGGCTCACAGTGGACCGGAAGCACTCCGCCACTCATTTGACGCTCAAGTAAGCGAATATGATATGTGGGACACGTACCTACCCGCATTTGAGGCGACAGTGCGTGAAGCGGATGTCGAATCGATCATGGGTGCATACACACGCACAAATGGCGAAGCGTGCTGTGCAAGCCCGACTCTGCTCGGCAAGATTTTACGCGATCAGTGGCAGTTTACCGGACACGTGGTTTCGGACTGCGGCGCGATTGAGGATATTTCGGATCGTCACAAACTGGCGGACTCGCACGCGGCAGCGGCAGCACTGGCAGTCAGCGCGGGATGTGATCTGTGCTGTGGTTGTGCCTATGAAGCACTCGTTGAAGCCGTCGAACAGGGACTCGTCAGCGAGGCGCAAATCGATCAATGTTTGCGACGCTTGCTCAAAACACGCTTCCGTTTAGGGATGTTTGACCCCCCCGAAATGGTTCCATATACGCAGATTCCGGCGGACATCGTAGGGAAACCGGAACATCGTGCACTAGCCCGGCATGCGGCGCGTAAATCGATGGTGCTGCTCAAAAATACGGGGTTACTTCCGCTGAGCAGATCCGTATCATCGATTGCCGTGATCGGACCGAACGCAGACAACTTGACCGCGCAGTTGGGCAACTATCACGGTGTACCGATCAGCCCGATCACAATCCTGCAAGGGATTCGTCAAGTGGTGAGCAGTGCAGTAGATGTCCGTTACGCTGCTGGATGCGATATTGTCTCGGAAGACGAGCGCGGCTTCGCGGAAGCAGTACGGTTAGCAGAACTATCGGATGTGGTGATTTTTGTTGGTGGGTTGTCACAAGTGCTTGAAGGGGAAGAACTTCAAGACGAAGGTGTCCCACCCGGCACAACCAGTCAAGGTGACCGAACCACGATCGAATTGCCCGCCATACAGGAAGCACTGCTCAAGCGGCTGCACGCGACTGGCAAACCGATTGCACTCGTTCTACTCGGTGGAAGCACGATAGCGATCCCATGGGCAGATGAGACGCTTCCGGCAATTCTGCAAGCATGGTATCCGGGAGAAGCGGGCGAAGGCGTCGCGGATGTATTGTTCGGTGATTACAACCCGGCAGGACGGCTTCCGCTGACGGTTTACCGTGCAACGAGCGATCTACCAACGTTCGAAAGTTACGACATGCGCGGGCGAACGTATCGTTATTTTGAGGGCGAGTCTCTGTATCCATTCGGATATGGACTAAGTTATACCACCTTCCACTATGATGATCTGCGGCTCAGCACCGAGTTGCTCCAAGAGGGTGAAACTGTATCCGTTTCCGTCACAGTAACCAACACGGGCAGCATGGCAGGTGATGAGGTCGCTCAAGTTTATGTGCGCCGCTTGAGCGCACATGAGGCACGCTTCCCGCGTCTTGCCCTGCGTGGATTCCAACGTTTTCACCTGAAAGCAGGAGAAAAGCGGGAAATCGTGTTTGAGATCAGCGCAAAAGCATTTGCATCCATAACCGACGCGGGCGAGTCCGTTATCCTTCCCGGAGAATATGAACTCTGCATCGGCGGACAACCACCCCTTAAGGGTGCAGGAGTCGTCAGCACACAGATCACGGTTAGGTGATAAGTGTTCTCTTCCCTCCTCGCATGAACAGCGAGGAGGGAAGAAATTCAAGGGCAGCCCTGCGCTTACTCGCCAAGCTCCAAGTAACGACGCAAGAAACGCAGTCGATCCGTTTGAACGAACGCGCTGTCCATCGCATGTTCTAGCTCTGGATAGGATTGATGCAGCTTGGGCGGGAGTGCCGCGGCAAAGAACTCGGCTGCGGCATCAGAGGAGACATACTGATCGTTTCCACCAAATTGGAACAGGATTGGCTTGTTTTCTGCATACGGAATCGCCGTGATCGGGTCAATCGGTGCAAACTGATCGCGGATCGCCTGCCGCTGCTCCTCGCTCAAATCCTGCGCGGTGAAGAAAAACCAATCCACGTAACGCGGAGCGGCGGCGATAATCACCAAGGCATCCGGGCGATCATCGACCATTGCAAGCGTCGCACCGTACATTCCTCCAAAATCATGCCCCACAACGGCGATCCGGTCAGGATCAACACCATTTTGAGAGAGCAGCACATCAAGCGCTCGCCGCAAATTGATCACCTGCCGCACAGAGTCATCAAAGTCGCCTTCGTTGGTGCGCGACTGATTAAACCATGCCGCTTCTTCCCAGTTCGTCGCAGGCAAGAGCGATACCACACCTTCACTCGCGAGTGTCACTGCTTCGTCTAGGAACTGCCCGCGATTGCTGGTCGGTGACTCCGGTTCGTACCAATGCAGATACAGAATCCCCGCGAACGTGTTGGCGTCAGCGCTCTCAGCGTTCGGCGGTAGAACTAAGTACGCCGGAATCGGGTCGCCATCCGGTACAGCAAACGTAATATCTTGCACGGTTACATCGCCGCGCATTTCCGTTCCCACTTGCTGAATATCAAGGGGAGCAGATTGATCGTAATCAAACATGGCGATTACGTCCTCAGGTGGGGCTTGGATCGCATCGTCTTGCGCCAAGACAGGAAGAAAGAGCAGGGAAAAGCACAATCCAATGCAAAGCCCTAGAAAGCGAAAGCGGTTCATAACAGCAATCCTTTCAGGATAGCTCATTTGCTTCAGGTTGCTTTGCAAAGCATGGTTATTACACATGGCGGCGAACGAAGGTTCGGAACCATTCCGTAAGATGATCCGAGATGGTTATAGATAGTTTCCTCGGATTCCGCGTGGTTGAACAGGCAGGCGCGCTTCGTAGAGATGCGATGTATCCCCAACACTGAGCGCACGCGGCACCGCCCAACTGCGGCTGCGCTCCTCAAAAATATAGGTCGTCACTGCGCTTGGCGCATGCCAGAAACTGCCCCATACGATCGGCGGCGGGATATGGAGAAGCAGCGACAGCCATAACAGCGCCGAGCCATTATGGCAAAAACATGCAATCCGCCGCTGATTTGACTCCAGAATACGGTAGCGCTTTTCTTCGCGCTGATAGCCGTATCCCGCAAGCAGTGAATCGGCACCGCTTACAAACTTTTCAAAATCCGAGGAGTATTTAGGATCGGTCAGTGGTTCGGTGCGGTTCCATGTTTCCCAAGCGTGAAACCCCGCATCGAGCCGCAAGATTTCACCGGGAATATCCCACACAGGCATTCTGCCGCCATCTGCCGGATCAATGTCGTAATCAAACCACGAAGGCTCCAATAACCAATCGAGTGTCGCCACTGGAAGTTTTAACAAATCGGCACTGTAACGCGCGGTGATCTGCGCCCGTGGAAGCGGTGAGGCATAAATAGCATCGAGTCCATATGATGCCATCCGACGCGCAAGTGCTTGCGCCTCCAAATGCCCCGCATTTGTTAAGGTATTGTTCTCATAGTCGGGATCGGCATGTCGAATTACATACAAGCGCATATAGATTTTTCCTTCAATTCAGCCGCGAAATCCACAATTGGACTGGTCAGCATCTTGACCGGTTCTTAACAATTCCTTAAAATGGATTTAATAAACGTTTTTGGGAGGATTGTCAATGGAATTGCTAAGTCTTGTGGCTATCCTCGTGCTGACTTTTGCTTTCGGATATCTTAACGGTCTCAATGGCGCCGGAAGCATTCTCGCGACGGTTGTCTCTTCCAGAGCATTAAAACCTAAACATGCTCTGCTTCTAACGATCTTATGCCTAAGCATCGGTCCTTTTATATTTGGTATCGCCGTAACAGGATCAATCAGCGTTAATCTGGTGCGTTGGTACGCCGTAACGACACCCGTCATGATCGCGTCGCTTGTCGGAGCCGTGGGCTGGATCGGTCTTGCTCTTGTGCTCAAGATTCCATGCAGTTCGACGCAAGCATTTATCGGTAGTTTGGTCGGCGCGGTATGGGCGGGCTTTGGCGCGCAAGCGATTATTGCCGATGGAATTTTAAGATCCCTAGCAGCTCTTTTTTTGTCCCCCGTGCTCGGCATCATCACCGGCTACATCATTGTTAAAGTATCCTATTGGACGAGTGTCGCGGCAACCCCACGCATCAACAACTGGTTTAAGGGCGCCCAAGTTCCTGTAAGTCTGCTCGTGGCACTGTCGTTCGGCTCGAACGATGGTCAAAAATTGATGGGCATCCTCGCGTTAGGGATCGCCGCCACCAGTGGCAGCGAATTCGCGATTCCGTATTGGGCAGCCGCATTCAGCGCGGTAGCGATGGGATTGGGAACGCTTGTCGGCAGTCAGCGCGTCAGCCGGAAACTAGGACGGCAGTTGTGCAGCGTCCAGCCTATTCACGGATTTGGAGCGCAAACCGCTTCAGGACTTGTCCTGCTCGGTGCGTCCCTGCTCGGCAGCCCTGTGAGCGGCTCACAGGTGATCGCATCTGCAATCGTCGGCGCGGGCAGCGCTGAACGTCTGCGTCACGTACGCTGGGGCGAGTTCCGCCAGATGCTTCAGGCATGGCTGCTTACGCTTCCCCTCTCGGCGCTGGTGGGTGCAGTTACATATCTGCTGGTAAGCGGACTATTTGTATGAAAATGCCGTTCCCGTTTAAATGGTCAAGAACGCGCAAACCAGACCCGTTTTTGGATGCACTCAGTGACCAGACACAGCAGTTGATGGATGGCTCTCGTGCGGTTGTCGCCTATATGGAGATGCCAAATAAAGAACACGCGAGGATTGTTTATAATATCGAACAGCAGGCGGATGAAGTACGCAGAGCGCTGATTGTTCAGCTTAAGCGTGCTTTTATTACGCCTATCGACCGCGAAGACTTATTCGGGTTATCGCGCTCGATTGATGATGTTCTCGACTCTTTGCTCTCGCTCGTGCGAGAGATGCACGTGCTTCAAGTTCCAGCCAACCCCCATCTGCGCTCAATGGCAGAAGTTCTCGTACACTGCTCTGATGAACTCCATTTGTCAGTCAGCCATATGGAACGCCAACCCGATATTGCGATCAAGCATTCTATCCGGGTGCGGCAGCTCGAAAATCGGATGGATGCGCTTTATATCACGGCGTTAACTGACCTTTACCGGCATGTTGGCACCCCCGAAGAAGTTGTCACCGTGTTGAAGCTGCGCGAGATTTACCGCCATATGATTCGTGCCGCCAACAGCGCCGAACAAGCCGCCAATCTGATCAATGACGTGCTGGTAAAACTACAGTAGCAAGTTGCGTGTGTTAAAACACACGCTAGAATTTGTTGAGGATTTTAATAGGAGGTTAAGTTACGTTGAAGAAGCTTACATTTGCACTCAGTGTTATGCTGCTGCTGGTCACGCTGGTTCCCGCTTTCGCGCAGGCGCAAACCCTCACGGTACTTTGCACCCCGCAAGAAGATTGGTGCGTCGCCATGACGCAAGCGTTCCAAGAACAAACCGGGATCGAAACCAGCTATGTCCGGTTATCCTCCGGTGAAGCCCTTGCTCGTATCCGCGCCACGACTGACAATCCCGAATTTTCGGTGTGGTGGGGCGGTCCGGCGGATGCGTTTATCGCTGCCAGCGAAGAAGGTCTCCTTGAAGTTTATGAATCGGAAAATGCAGCGGTTGTCGATCCCGCTTACCGCAGCACCGATAACACATGGACGGGCGTTTATGTTGGTGCGCTCGGCTTCTGCTCGAATGTTGAACTGCTGGAAGAACTTGGTCTTGAAGCCCCGAATTCGTGGGATGACCTGCTCGTACCCGAATTAGCGGGTAACGTGGCGATGGCACATCCGGCAACCTCCGGCACGGCATTCACCGCCTTCTGGACGGGTGTCACCCTGCAAGCTGACGCGCTCGAAGCCGCCGAAGCCGGAACGGGCTACGATGAAACCGGCGCGCCGACTCAGGCAGCGATTGACAACGCTTTTGTGTATTTCCAAGCACTGCACCAGAATATTCTGCAATATACGCGCTCTGGCTCTGCTCCGGGTCGTATGGCTGGCACAGGCGAAGTTGCGGTGTCGATCATCTTCTCGCATGACTGCGTGAAGCTCCAGCTCGAAGGCTTCCAAGATGTCGTCGTCAATACCTTCCCCGAAGAAGGCACTGGTTACGAAATCGGCGGCATGGCGATCCTTCGCAATGCACCGGAACTTGAAGCCGCTCAGATGTGGTACGAATGGGCACTGACAGCAGATGCACAGGCGATCAGCCAGACGGTGAACTCGCTGCAACTGCCGACGAATCCTGACACCCCGGTTTCGGAACTGTCGGTCAATCTGTCCGAAGTGCTGCTCGTCGATTACAACTTCGCCGCCGCAGGTTTGAATCGTACTGCGCTGGTCGAACGGTTCGATGCTGAGGTTGCACCCACGCCAGTCGAATAAAATTCGAATTTGAAGTTGAAGGGGACGTTTCTAGGAACGTCCCCTCGCTCTTTTATTTGTAGGATACTTCGTTGTCACAACTCAGACGCACACTCAAAGATTTCTCCCGAACATTTCGTGATCCCGTACTAGCAATTGGATTGTTGATCGCGGTCTTGTTCGTGTTCGTCACCATCCTACTGCCGATCCTTTCCATGATCGCTACCGGCATCTCCGGTGAGGGATTAACGGATCTTCAGCGCTTCGTCACCGACCCTGTATATCTCAATATCCTCCGCAACACGATCGTTCTGGGGATTACAGTAGCCATCGGCGGAACACTGCTCGGATTCCTGTTCGCCTATGTACAGGTGAAGGTCAAAGTTCCGTTCAAGCGATTTATGCATTTTATGGCGCTCATCCCGATTATTTCTCCACCGTTTGCGCTTGCCAGCGCCATCATCTTGCTGTTTGGACGCAACGGCTTGATTACGCGCGACATTTTTGGCTCGCGCTGTTTATGGGGAGAAGGACGCGGTTGCAACGACATTTATGGGCTGGACGGTTTGACACTGGTCTTATCGCTTTCGCTGTTCACCGTCGCCTATATGAACTTGAAAGGTATGTTGGAAGCGCTTGATCCTGCACTAGATGAAGCGGCGACCAATCTTGGCGCGAATAAATGGCAGATTTTCCGTACTGTAACCGTCCCAATGCTGATCCCCGGAATCGCGGGGTCGTTTCTGCTGCTTTTCGTGGAAGCGATCGCTGACTTAGGGAATCCGCTGGTGTTGGGCGGGAATTATGAAGTGTTGGCGACGCGTATTTACGTTTCAATCGTTGGCTTATTTGATACCAACGCTGCCGCCGCACTCTCGATTGTGCTGCTGGTTCCCTCGATCACCGTGTTTATGGTTCAGCGATACTGGATCAACCGGGCATCGGTTGTTTCGGTAACGGGAAAACCCACCGGAAAACCACAGCAGATTGAACATCCGATCGTGAAGTGGTCGCTTTTCGCACTCGTGATGGCAGTTTGTCTGCTGATCATTGCCATTTACGGGACAATCTTTGTTGGCGCATTTACCGAAGTGTTTGGAGTCAACAATACCCTTACGCTTGAACACTTCGACTTTGTGATCAACGGCTACGGTTCAGAGGCAATGGCAGATACAACGGTGCTTTCGGCAATTGCCACACCGATTGCCGGTCTGCTCGGTATCTTCATCGCGTTTCTGGTGGTCAGAAAATCCTTCCCCGGACGCGCCGCGCTCGACTTTTCGACGATGCTCGGCATCGCCCTACCCGGTACAATCCTCGGTATTGGCTATCTGATCGTCTTCAATAACCCGATCGAGCTAACCTTACCGTTTGGCGAATCGCCGCTCGTGATCACGTTAATTCCGAAACTGGCAGGAGGACGCGGACTGCTCGGCGGGGCAATCGCGATTATCCTCGTGTTTATTGTTCGCAGCGTCCCGGCAGCGCTCCGTTCAGGAGTATCGCTGCTTTCACAAATCGATCCCGCAATTGAAGAAGCCTCAATCAGCCTAGGCGCGAATAACGCGTATACATTCCGGCGTATTACACTCCCGCTGATTCGTCCCGCTTTCTTATCCGGTTTGATGTATGCGTTTGCACGCTCAATGACAACGATCTCAGCGATTGTGTTTTTGACGACGCCGCAAACCAAAATCATGACAGCGCAAATCCTGAACGAAGTCGAAAATGGACGTTTTGGTAATGCGTTTGCCTACTGCGTCATTTTGATTTTAATCGTGCTCGTTTCGATGGCTATCTTGTCCGTATTAGTCGGCGGTTCCAGCGGCGCGAGCCGAGGCTTGCAAGGGGGACGATAAACACTATGAACGATACCACCAGCCTACGTTTGGACTCCGTCGTCAAGAAGTTTCCGCAGCGCGAAGGCAGCGGCGAATTCACGGCAGTCGATCAGGTATCACTGGATATTCACAAAGGTGAGTTTGTAACGCTCCTCGGTCCCTCCGGCTGCGGAAAAACAACCACGCTGCGCTTGATCGCTGGCTTTGAGTCACCGACTGCGGGCAAAGTTTTTCTAAACGGAAAAGACATCACCATGCAGCCGCCTAATAAGCGCGATATGGCGATGGTGTTTCAAAGTTACGCGCTCTTCCCACATATGTCCGTCTTTGATAATGTCGCCTATGGGCTGCAAATCAAGCGGCTTTCGCGCAGTGATATTCAAACAAAAGTACGTGACACACTCGATTTGATCGGTTTGGGTGAATTAGCATCCCGCCGCCCGAATCAGCTTTCAGGGGGTCAGCAGCAGCGTGTCGCACTGGCGCGCGCCCTTGTGATGGAACCGAGTGTTCTGCTGTTTGACGAACCACTCTCGAACTTAGACGCGAAACTGCGCGTACAG
>CALBRY010000659.1 GCA_937927665.1 uncultured Chloroflexota bacterium | reverse complement strand
CAGAGGAGCAGAAAAGAGTCAACGCTAAGGCGCAAAGTTGCAGATGCAACTTGAGTCTCTTTGCGGCTTCGCGTCTTTGCGTCTTTGCGCTATGCTTTTTTCGTTAGCTTGGTCTTGATGCGTATCATCTATCATCACACACACCGTCGCGTTAAAGGTGTTCCGTTTGCTACAATTGTGCTACTCATTCAATGGATGTGACGATCCGAGGCACGATGACAGCAGACTTATTAAGCGGCTTAAACCCGGCGCAGCGTGACGCCGTGAGCGCGGGGACAGGCGCGGTGCTCGTCCTTGCCGGACCCGGCAGCGGTAAAACCCGCGTCCTCACCCACAGAATCGCCTACTTGATCGGTGAGATGGGAATTCCGCCGCGCGGCATTATGGCGGTCACATTTACCAACAAAGCCGCCGCCGAGATGCGATCGCGTGCCGAGGCGCTGCTTGAAGGACACGTAGACGGCTTGCAGATCGGCACATTTCACTCGATCTGTGCGCGTTTGCTCCGCATCGAAGCCGATCACCTGCCTTCGGGCTATGGGCGCGATTATGTCATCTACGACAGCGATGATCAGGTCGCGCTGATGAAAACCGTCGTCGCGGAACTGCGCCTTGACCCGAAAAAGTTCTCTCCGGGGCGGATTTTGAACGGGATCAGCGGCGCGAAAAACGAACTGATCACCCCCGACGAGTATCCGAGCGCGGATTACTTCACCGAAATTGTCAAACGCGCCTACCCGCTCTATCAAAGACGGTTGCGCGAAAACAACGCGATGGATTTTGACGATTTGCTTATGCAGACGGTGATCCTTCTGCGCGATAACGAAATCGTCCAGCAGAAGTATCAACGCCGCTCCGAACATGTCTTGATCGACGAATTTCAGGATACGAACACGGCGCAGTACAAGCTGATCAAGCTGTTAGGCGGTTTTCACGGGAATTTGTTCGCTGTCGGTGACGAAGATCAAAGTATTTATGCGTTTCGCGGCGCGGATTACCGCAATGTGCAGCAGTTCCGCAAGGATTACCCCGAAGCCCGCGTGATCCTGCTCGAGCAAAACTACCGCTCAACGCAGATTGTGTTAGATGTGGCGCGCAGCATCATCGACAAGAACAAAAACCGCACGCCGAAACAGCTTTTCACCGATAAAGAAGGCGGATCACCCGTCAACGTACATGAGGCATACAGCGAAGGTGAAGAGGGCGAATGGGTGGTCGAACGCATCCGCGCCATGATGCGGCGGCAGGGCTACAGCTACCGCGATTTCGCCGTGATGTACCGCATCAACGCACTTTCGCGGGTGCTGGAAGATGCCTTCAAAGCGACAGGTATCCCGTACCGGATCGTGGGCGGAGTCAGCTTTTATCAACGGCGCGAAATCCGCGATCTGGTCGCCTATTTGCGCGTGATCAACAACCCGATTGATACGATCAGCTTAAACCGGATCATCAACACACCGACACGCGGAATCGGTGATAAAACCGTCGCCAGTTTTCATACGTGGGTCGAAGCACGCGGTCAAGGATATCTGGAAGCGCTGGAAGCCCTCGCATCCGGCACACTGATTCCCGTCACAGGACGCGGCGGAAAAGCGCTGGCGGAGTTTGCCAGCATGATCATCGATCTCCGCAAAATCGCCTTCCCCGGTGATGATACGCCGACCGATCTCACGGTCCTGTTTGACGAACTGACAGCGCGCACACGCTATATCGCCTATCTGCCGGAAATCAGCGAGACGCCGGATCAAATTCAGGAGCGGTTAGAAAATATTCAAGCGCTGCGCGGTCTGGTGAGCAGCAAGAAAGATTTGCGATTGGATGACTTCCTCGCGGATGTCTCGCTCAACACCGACGCCGAACCGGCGCAAGAATCCGGCGAACAGATCGCCAACAGTGTGACGCTGCTCACGCTGCACGCGGCGAAAGGGCTGGAATATCCGGTTGTGTTTATCGCTGGCGTTGAAGATGGACTGCTCCCGCATTCGCGCAGTTTTGCCGATGCCGATGAAATGGCGGAAGAACGCCGCCTGATGTATGTCGGACTCACACGCGCCCGTGAGCATTTATTCCTATCGTATGCGTTCCGGCGCTCGTTGTACGGCGAAAGTATTCCGAGCATTCCTTCGCGCTTCTTGGCAGATATTCCGCCGCACCTGACCGAAGGCGCATCGCTCAAAGTGCGTCACATGAGCGACCGCGAAGCCTACAAAGAATCAACCCGCTGGGAAAGTGACACGCCTTCGAAACCAGCGCCGCGTGCGAAAATCTTCGAATTTGATTCGCGCAGTGCCGCATCGCACAATCGATCGCCTTCGTCGGCGGGAGCGCTGCCCACCCCGACGCCCACCTTGAAATACAAGCCGGGGATGCATGTCTATCACCCGAAGTTCGGAACCGGAACCGTTGTGGACAGCCGCCGCTCCGGGAGCGATGAAGAAGTCAGCGTCAAATTTGAGGATAAACAATTCGGGATCAAGCGCTTGATGGCAGATTTCGCCAACATGCGGATTATTCCGTGAAGTTTTCTCCCCTTCACCTGCGTGGTAGAAGGGGAGAAACGCAGTGCTTTTGCCCCTCTACCCGCTTGCGCAGCAAGCAGGGTGAGGGGTTTTTTGATTCAGAAGAAACGAAAGCGCCCGCAATCGCTTTGCACAAAATCAAAAGCCTTTTATTGTGGCAGTTTGCACAAAATATCGACTTTGCCATCGTTTGGTGACAACTTACGCCGCTGTTTATGACCTTCTCAACTATACGCAGTTGAAGAAAAGGATTACCGTTTAAACAAAAGCTGTTGGAAAAATATTGAGAGCGTAACAATGGCACACGGAACGATTGAGATCGATCAAGCCCGGTGTAAAGGATGCGAACTCTGCACGACGGTCTGCCCCAAACAGGTGATCGTCATGAATCCCGCGACCTTGAACGCAAAAGGCTATCACCCCGCCGTACTGTCTGATCCTGACGATCAGTGTACAGGGTGCGCGATCTGCGCGGTCATTTGCCCGGATACCTGCATTACGGTTTATCGAGAAGCGGCGGCAGTCAGGACGCCCGCCCTCAGTGTGCGAGGGAGGTAAGCCAGTGAGCAAAGAACTCCTGAAAGGCAACGTCGCTATTGCTGAGGCGGCGGTGTGTGCAGGATTGGATGCCTATTTCGGCTACCCGATCACCCCACAAACGGAACTCCTCGAACATCTATCCGCCCGCATGCCCGAACTTGGTCGCGTATTCTTGCAAGCCGAAAGCGAAGTCGCGGCGATCAACATGGTGTATGGCGCGGCAAGTACCGGCGCGTTAGCGATGACCTCCACCTCAAGCCCCGGTTTTAGTTTGATGCAAGAAGGCTTATCCTACATCGCCGGATCAGAGCTTCCCTGCGTCGTCGTCAATATGATGCGCGGCGGTCCCGGTTTGGGAAATATCCTGCCCGCGCAAGGGGATTATTTTCAAGTTACCCGATCAGCAGGACACGGTGATTTTCGCCCGATCGTGCTTGCGCCCGCCTCGGTGCAAGAAGCGATCGATTTCACCATGCTGGCATTTGACCTGACCGTGAAATATCGCCATCTGGTGATCATCGCCGCCGATGGGCAGATCGGTCAAATGATGGAACCGGCGGAACTCCCGCCGATGCGTCCGGTGCGATCCGAACGCCCCGCATGGGGATTAACCGGCGCGAAAGGACGCGGCAAAAACATCGTCACGTCAATTTACCTCAAGGCAGAAGCCGAAGAAGCTTTTAACCTCAAAATA
>CALBRY010000658.1 GCA_937927665.1 uncultured Chloroflexota bacterium | reverse complement strand
CTCAAGCTGATTGGTGATCCGGTAATCAAACGCATAAGGGATGGAAAGGGGAAACGTCGGCGGGAGGGAATACACCACGCGGAACATATGATCGGCGCCGGGGATCAGCGGTTCGTTATCGTACAGCACCCCATCCTCGATCACGCAGCAGCGCATCAATTCAGCTTCATTTAAGACGGTCGCCTCTGGCGGGAGCGCAAGATGACCCGCTTCGTCGCGTTCTTTCGCCGCGTTGTAGCGCGCAAACAGCCGATCACTTGTATTGCGGAAGTTCACCACCTGCGTGACGATGATTTCGCTGTCCTGCTGTTCCACGCGCGTGACAAGCAGGTTGATCTCGACCACTGTTGGATCGTCCGTTGTTTCGTATACGGTGATCGGCGCATCGACATTGAGCACAGCGGGATCAGCACTGATGAGTGGGCTGGCAAATACGCGGTCTTGGTAAACAGCCGTGATGACAAACATACGGTCGGCGCGCATCGGCACCTCTGTGAACGTGTATGCGCCGCCGCTCACCGTCGTCATTTGGAAATCGACTTCTTGAAAATCCAAGCTCATGGTTTGCAGCGCGATAGACAGTCCATCTGGTAAATCACCGTCTGTTGTCCCGTTGAACAATGAGCCGCTGATTGTGCCGGAGACTTCTTCTATCGCAGAGTCAGCCGCAAGCGGATCGGACTCCGCCGAACTTTCCGCATCAGCAGTTTCGACAACGCCGCGAAAGCCGTACACATAATTGGCAACCGCCCAGCGTTCGGCATCGGAGAGGACGCCGCCCCACGGCGGCATAAAACGTTCCAGCCGTCCTTCGGTAATGACGGTATAATAGTCTGTAGGCTCAATAACATTGAGCGTGGAAGGATCAGCGAAGTTGACGATGCTGGGGATTGCGCCGCTGAGTACAGACGCGCCATCGCCCATCCCACGTTCACCGTGACATGCTGTGCAGTTTTGTGCAAAGACCTGCGCGCCAAGTTCAAGATCAGCAGGCTGTGAAAACAGAGCAACCAGTTCTGCGGGGAGGGTGGTCGGGGCAGCGGTTGCGACAATTTCAGGCTCGCCAGCCAAACCGCAGCCGGACACGAACACGCTGATCAACCCGATCATCGCAAAAACGATTATTTTGGCGATTGTGCTAAATAGAGATTGCTTTGTAGGGTCATTGATTGCTTGAATGATGGGTGTCACACGAAAATCCCCGGCGCGTTTTTTCTATCGTGCCAGCCTAGCATCAGTCCGGGTTTGCTTCCTTGATCTAGATCAAGGAGGGTGGGTGATGTTTATCACTTGGGCAGGATGACACCTGTTCATACAATGAACCGAACTTGACTGAGGAGCCTGTTATGAACCGCCTGAACAGCCGCATCATGCTGCGCGATCTGCCATTGGTTGAAAACCTTCCCGTTCGGGCTGTTGATGCACTGGAGACAAGTGCGACCTGCTTCGCGCTCAGTTCGGGCGAATATCTCTATCAGCAAGGCGACCTTGCCGACAATCTGTATATCGTTATCGAAGGCGGAATTCGCCTCGTAGAAACTACGCGCGAAGGACAAAACGTTCATCTGAAAATCTACAGCCGAGGGGATATTTTCGGAGTCTTGGCGATCTCAAATCCATTTCCGCATCATTCGGGGGCGCAAGCGATCGGTGACAGCATGGTCGCCGTGATTTCCGGTCGCTCGATGCGTCAACTGGTCGTGACGCACGGAGAGTTAGCGCTGTTTGTCGTCGATCACTTGGTGGCGCATATGCAGGTGGCGCATGGGCGTATCCGTCAAATGGCAGCAGAACGGGTTGAGCGCCGCTTAGCCCGCGCGCTGGTGCATTATGCATCCAAGTTTGGTACGACGCTTGACGAGGTGATTTCAATCGATGTGCCTCTTACCCAGAAAGATCTGGCGGACTTCATCGGCACAACGCCTGAAACCGTCAATCGTATTCTCAAGGCATGGGAAGGCAATGGTGTTCTCCGCTGTTCTCGCCAGCACATTGATGTGCTTGATCTTCAAACCCTGAGTCAATCTATCGATGAAGG
>CALBRY010000657.1 GCA_937927665.1 uncultured Chloroflexota bacterium | reverse complement strand
CTGCAAGTTATAGTGATACGTCGCATTCGGGAAATCGCGCAGTATCCACGCAACTACGCTGTCCGATTCCGCAACGGCGCGTACTTCGATGTTATTAAACTCAGCGCCGCCCCACCGCGTGAGATCGAGCAGTGTTTCACGCATTAACCACACATCGCGCGAAACTGCTTCTTGATCGTGATACAACTCATTCGGGCTGCTCGAACGTTCAACCGCCGCCCGCCAACCGCTCCCCATCACGCTGATCACCCCGAAAATGAACAGACCGAGCGCCAGTCCTTGCAGCGATGCGCGATCGCCCCATATGCTGGCGATCAAGAAATACGTGATGATCAAGAATAGGATCGGGATCAGCGTAAGTACCACGCCTTCCGGTGTAAACTGCGCGCTGTTGAGCAAGCCATCAGGGGAGTAAATCAACGAGCGCGCGACATCGTGCAGCGCCAGCGTAAAAACGGCTGTGATCGCTATCGCACCGAGCGCGACCACCCAACGCCCCCACGCCGGAACACGCCATAGGTGATTATCCGGCAGATCGCCAAGCAGCGAACTCACCGCATGACTCGCCAAAATGGTGAGCGGAATCACGAGCCACAGCGCATGATCGGCACCCGCGCCGCGCCATAATGCCGACGCGCCCGCCGCCAGCGCAACCCACCCGATCAAAAAGCGGGTGATGTCATCCGTCCCGCGCTGCGAGCTGGCGATCACCGCGGCGATCGCAAACAAGACGGTAAACAACTCATAGAAAAGGGTGACAGCAATCGGCAGGAACGCAGGAGAGCTGCTGTTGGAGATCCCGCCCAAAAAGCCGCTGAGGACTTCACCGATACCGCTCAATCCCTCAGGCTGCGTGACAAATCCGGTGGTGATCAGCACGATCAGCAGCACCGACGCACCGATCCCGGCAGCCCACGGCAGAGCGCGCAGCGTATCCATGTTTACGCCCGATGTTTCCGCGGCTTGCGATTCTTCGTACTTATACATGCCGCGTTTTTCCGGGGAAGATGTCAGCCGCACCAATACGCCCGCCGCGATCACGACCAACACGAGCGGAATTCCACCCGGTTCAGACAGCAGTGCCGCCGCCACAAACGCCGTGATCGCCACAACGCCGTATGCCATCCCGCGTGTGAACGTAGGACGAACGGACGTGTCCGTCAATTCTTGAAGCTGGACAAAACTCACACGGGTAATCGAGAAGCGCCAGAAGCCCCACAGCCCGACGATCACCAATAGAAGCGTCCAAACAACCGGGGAACTGCTCCGCGATGCGGCGAATAACACCGGCGAGACTGCCAGCATCAAGCTGAGGATGAACGTGCGCCCACGCCCAAGCAGCGACCGGAACAGCAGCGGCGATAGAATCAGCGCAAGTGAGCCGAACACCGTCATCACGCGCGCCGCAATTTCTGAGCCGCCAAGCACGCCAAAACTGATCGACTGAAGCGCTTCGAGCAGCGGGCTGGCAGTTAGCGCGGGTTCAATCGTCACCCCCGGCATAACGGTGCGGTATGCGCTCAACGCCTGCAACACTTCGGGCGCGCTCATCGGCACACTGTCTAATTCAGCGAGGCGAAGCAGCAGCGCAAACGCGATCAGCGCCGCATACACGACCCATTCCAGCGATACCGTGATCGTCCGTTCAGATCGGCTCTCCGCCGTTAACGCCCCCAGAGACACAGCACCCATCGCTGTACGATCTGTCATCTAATCTCTCCCCGCTCCAGCGCCTCAAGATCGACCCGATACACGCGAGCGCTGCCCGTATCGCACACAATCTGCAAGTTATCGCGGAACATGGTTTCGTCCGCTTCATACGCGATTCGCTCATTCTGACCGAAAAACACGTAATCAATGCTGTATTGCAGCAGGATTTCACGGGCGACAAACCACGTCGGATCGGTGTACAGGCGGTAAATATCATCCTCTTTCGATCCGGCGATCTCGAAAAATGTCGAGCCGCGCCACTGCCCTTGATGCCCACCCCAATTGAACAGGATAGGAATACCCGTCAGTGTAGCGACGCGCCCATAGCCCCAACGATACGATCCGCCGACTGCTTCGACTACAACGGCATCATCGCCGTCAACGAGCGCGCTTAAACATTGAACAGCCGCAAAATCATCCGCGCTGACCAATCCCGCCCTGATGAACGACTCGCCGCCGTCCAGCGTCAGCGCTGGTGCGACGGATTCATCAAAATTGCGGTTGGTTTCCGCCCATGTGCGCGAATGCACCGCGAAAATCATGAACAGCAGCCCACCTGTGATCACCAGCACGCCGAGACTGCCGAAGGCAAACCGGACGGGTGGAATACCGACACGCAGTTCATGATCCGATAGAATCGTGTACATCGCGTAAGCGGACGCAATCCCCCACACCACCCACGCTTGATAATAGAACTTGAACACCGTGTTCATGCGCGTGCCAAAGTTATCGCGCAGGTACACAAATTCCGGGATCAGGGTGAGTAAAATACCCGCGCCTACGAGCAGCAGCACAAATCCGGTCGCAGGCGGGTATGTGATCCATGCCGGATTATCTGTTTCGGCTTCTTGCGCCTTATTAAATACGCGCGGGAACAACCGCCCCGCGACGAAGAACAATCCAATCGTGAGAACAATCGCGGTCAAGAAATGAGTGAGCCGCTTGGAAAGCAGTGCGGGCAGCACTTGATCCCATCCGCCGTTCGCCTCGACGAAGTTCAGCACCACCCCTTGAATCGACGGGATAAGCGACGCGGCGATCACTAGCACGAGCAGCGCCACGATCAAGCCGATCAGCACCACCAGCGCGACACCTAGCCCGCCGGACACATTGAATCGGCGTCCGGCACGCCAGTATTCGATCCCCAAGAACATCGAAATGATGATCAAAAGCGGCGCAAAGTGCGTGAAGAACTGCGAAAACATCGTTGGATACTGCACATTCGGCAGCACGCCGCCCAACTGTGACCGGAATCCGATCAAGAATGGCAGGTAGAACAGCAGTGCCAGCCCGACGATCCGCACGCCCAACCACAGCAGCGAAAGCCAATCGCCCACCTTGAGCGCCACGCCGCCGCCTTTCATATAACGCCGGAGCGCATCAGCGGCAACCACCCCGATCATATAGATCGGACCGTCCCATGTGTTGAGGAAGATCAAGCCGCCCAGCACGACAGCGTAAAATACAATCGCGCCGCGCCGCAGTGCGCGATCAAGCAGGAGCGTATTCAGCGCCAACCCGATCGCCAACAGCGTAAACGGCAGTCCCAATACATGCGGGTGATTATCCGCCAAAATAAAGCTGAACGCGGGGAACTCGTCGATCACTTCTTCGCGACCGCCGCTAAGATTAATATCATTCAGCACGCGAGCGCTGCGGAACCACCACCACCCGGTCGAATTGCGATCCCAATCGTCAATCCCTTGTGCAGGAAACTCGACCGGCTGAAGGCGTTCATTCATGTTGAAGAAGCTCAAATACGCCGCATCAGCCGATCCGGTCTGCCACGGAATCTCGACCAGCAGTGTATGCCAATTGCCCATCAACAGGACAATTATCACGCCGAGAATGCCGGTACTGATCGCCACCCCATGCCCCGGCTTCTTCTTTGTTGTGTAGTCGATGCGGTGGCGGAACGCACGCGAACGCACGAGGTTATACACCACGCCAAACACGCCGAGCGCGGTCAGCGCGAACGTCATCGCGGTCATCATATTAAAGCCGGTCGTGCTGTTGATACCGCTCAGCATCGACATCATCCCGGCGATCACGTACCCGAAGTAGTAATAGCTGATCGCGTAACCCGCCATCCACGGATCATTTGGCGGATACGTTTCAGAGCGCATCACGGAACTGATAAACGCCAGTTCCATATCTTTTTCGGTGTAGAGAATGCCATTTTGATAGGCACGGTAAACCGACCAGCCGATCAGCGCCGCCGCGAAAACCAGTTCCGCCGCAAGGATCGCGCCGCGATTTTCACGCCACCAGCCGCGCCAATCGAACGCCTCGTCGATATTGCGGCGCGTCTGATACGTGATCAAGGCGATTACCAGCACGATCAGCCACGCGAGGAGCATACTGCCCGCCGTGTTTTCGACAAAGCCGAACATCGCCAGCAGCCAGAACGTAAACGCGACGACGAGCATGCCCGCGGGGCGCGCTAGCGAATAGCCGCGATCCGGCAAACCGCCCATAAAGCGGAGCATCATCGGAAACACCGCCGCGCCCGCCAGCGTTGCCAGAAGCCACCAGTTGAAGATTATCCAGCCCTCGCGGGCGAGCCATTCGGTTAGCAACAGCGCCCTCTCATTTCGTTGTTAGTCGATCAAGCCCATCGTCACCGCTGACGGCGCGATGACATGATACACGCGAGAATTTCCCTGCTCATAGACGAGTTCGAGATACCCCTGTTCGATCATCGTGCCGAATTTCGCCAATCCCTCTGGAGCGTAATAAGCGCGCTCCAAATCGCTGACGATGATGTATTCGACGTTGTAGAAGCGCAGAATTCGCAGCGCGGTTTCGATCTCGGTTGTCTGGTAGAACGCGTTCACATTGGCGACCCGCATATCGATCAGCCGCCCCATATTTTCCAGTGTCCGCTGCTGAACTTGATGCCAGCGCCAGCCGATCACCGCCGGAAGCCCGGTATTGATCGAAACGCGTCCATTCCATTTGTATTCCGTGCTGTCGCTCAAGCCTTCAACGATTACCGGCGATCCCTGAATATTCTCTTGCAGCCAGCGGATCATGTGATAATCGCCTTCAAGCGAGAACGGCGCGAGCGATGGATCAACCGCAAGGAGTTCACTGCTCCCCTCGTATTGAGTCGCATACTGCATATACGCCATCCCATCGAGCGTAAGCGGTTGAGTCGGCTCGAAACGGAATACGGACTTACCGAGCGTCGCCATGATCGGGAACATCGCCGCCGTTGCCGCAAGGATGATCAACGCCGTTGACCAGCCGTTGCGGATTGGCGCGCTCCACTGCCCCATCTGCCGGATCAAGACCGCTAACCCGACGCCGCTCACCACGCCGAACATCAGCCATGCTTGCAGGTAAAACTTGAAGACGGTGTTCTGCCGTCCGATATCGCCATCAAGGACGACATATTCCACCGCAAGCGTGAGCGCGAGTGCGAGTCCTGTCGCCGCAAGCAGGAAGTGCATCGGCAGGGTTTGCCCTTTGCGGAAGAACAGCACCGCGATCCATGCGATCAGCGGCACTACGACAACTGTGACCGGATAGCCGAGCAGCAGCATCACGAACGCGCCGAGCAGCACCGCAGCGCCGATCAGCGCGCCAATCACGAGCGTGTTGTATGTCCCGCGCAGCGATTTGACCATCACCGAACGCAGCCAGCGCGCGGTATCCCACGCAAGCAGCGAAACGATCACGAACAGGAATAATCCGTGAATGGTCAGGTAGCCCCAGATCGGCGCTTTGCCTTCTTCCCACGGCAGCACACGGCTGTACACGCTGACAAACCATGTGAGATAAGGAATTGCCGCCGCAAACGTGATCACCACAAAACCGCCTACGCTGATGACCACATCAACCAACGCGCGGCGGCTGAGGAATGTCCAATGGAACGAACGCGCCCGGATGAACCACACGAAGCCCAACCCCGCGACGCCGAACACCATATAGGTGATCCAGTCCCATGTATTGGTAGCCCGCAGCATCCCCACGGCGATCGCGCCAAGCAGGATCGCTAGGAAGCGCATCCGCCGCCCTTCGACGCCTGCCGTGATGACTTCGTGCAGAATAAACGCCATCGCGAAAAGCTGAAGCGGCATCGAGATCATATGCGCGTGAAGATCGCCGTAAATGAATGTGAAATACGGCATTTCGGTGATCGCGCCGCCTTCGACACCGCGAGTTTCCGCGTAAATGCGCGAAGGCTGCCAGAACCAGCGTTCCGCTCCCACTTGCAACCGTTCACCGCTGAGAAGCTGACCGAATCCTCTGCCAATACTGGCGATCACATCACCCGTATAATCGACTTCATAACGAATGCGGTCGATGATGTTGGGATTTGCCGAGCGTTCCAGCAGTTCAAAGATTTCGGTTTCGTTCGGTTGGCGCTGATTTTGCGTGACAAACTCATCGGTCAGGAAGCGTTCAAGACTGCGGTCGGTTTCAAAGCCGCCCATGCGTGCGACACCGGTCAGGAACACACGCGGCGTATCCAGATTGCCAAGCATGACGACCATCACCATCGCCGCGATCCCGGCGATCCACACGCTCCCCATTGTGATCGGGTGTTTGGCGGTGCTTGAGTCTTCACTTGGCGCGTCGGTTTCGGCTTCTGCGCGGGCGATGCGTCGTTCGCGCCATGCGTTCATCGCACTGAATGCGACTGCGAATGCGCCGATTCCGGTCGCCGCGAACAGCGTCGGCAGAATCAGGTTATAGGCGATCGACGGCACCATTTTGAGCAGCAAAACAGGCGTCCCGACGATCACGAACCCGAAGTAGTAATAGTTGATGAATCCGCCCGAATTCCACGGGTCGATCGGCGGGAAAATCGTGCTTCGCAAAACGCCGTTAAAGTAAGCGAAGTCCATCGGCTTCTCGCCGCCAAAGCTCGGATGCCACAAATCCGGGTTGCTCATGCGGATCAACAGGAAAATGGCGAACAATGCCAGCGTCAGCAGGTCGATAATTACCAACCGCCGCCAATGCGTCTTGAGGAACGTGCCAATCGGCGCGCGGGTGACGCGCAGCGCGATCACGCCCAACACGAGCAGCGCGATCATGGCGATGATAATCCCCGCCTGATTCCAAACGTTAATCCGCGCACTGGCGAGGAACCACGTCGCCCACCCGACAAAGAACATCCCTGCGAATTTGCTCATCGCGTAGCCGCGATCCGCTAGACCGGGGAATGCCACAAACAACAGCGGGAACGTCACCCACCCGAACGCCATAATCGCCAACCACCACACGGCGATCGTGACGGGGATTTCCGTATTGATCGGGCTGTCCGAGTCGAAACGTTCCGACCATGTGCCGCCGATCGACTGGATCGTCCACATTTCGTCGGTGAAACGAAGCTGAGTCGGCGCTTCGTCCGCTTGGCTGGTCGAAAGCGGATTTACTGTTACCAACGCCGGATCACAGTAATACGTAGCTACGCCGGGGCAGGCGAGTAAAAGCGGGCTGTCGTTCACACGTGTGATCGAAATATCGTAGAAGAAGCGCGCAACCGCTTGCGGATCGTAATCGTCGCGCTTTTCAAAAATGAACACCGCCGGGTGATCATATACGCTGAACGCCTCATCGCTTTCGAGTTCGTTCAACCAATCCGGGCTGTCATATGTCGGCAGGTGTTGATCCGAAACGCGAAGCCCGCCGAGTTCAAATGTCTCGTCAAACTGCGCGACCAGATCATAACCGAGTGCGCCGCTGAACAAGGCGTCGTAATACGCCAGCGTCATCGGATACCGTCCGGGATTACGCGACATCGAGTCGTAAAAACGGTTGCTGCTGATAGCGATGAAGTCCGACTCGTTCAAGTAGCGGATCAAATTCTGCCGCTTTTCTTCCGAGTCGTCGTAAACAATATTCAGTTCATGCGCGACCACCAGCGCATACGATGGATCGATGCCGTTACAGCTTAACGGATCACCAATCATACCGGGAGGCGACTCATCACTGAGCGTTATGCCGGGGGGAAGCTCGCATACCTTGACGGGAATCGGGTCATCCCACGCGCCTTCCCAGCTAAACACCGTGCCGCCGCTCAACAGCGCATCGCCGCCCATCAATTCGATCACAACCCGGTACTGCACACCGCTTTCAAGTTCAAGCGGTTGACCGAGTTCAAATGTGTATGCCCCGCCGAGAATATGCGTCTCGCGCGGGAAATCCTGCTCAATTGTCGTCTCGGAGAGGATGACATCTTGCTGATCTTCGCGGTAAAAGCGAATACGGAATGTTTCGGGATCAGGGTCATCCAGCGGATCGGCGAGGTGCGGCGCGAAAATTTCGGAAACTGTGCCGCTGTCCGGCGCAGTAAAGCGCGCTGACCAACCGGGGTTGATGCTGTTAAAACATGTTGCCTTGAGGAGTAGATCTTCGTTATCACCGCAGTTCGGCAGCGCGATCTGGATCAGCGGCGCGCCTTCCGGTGCGTCATCAAACTGCATCGCGAAATCGCCGGGGACATTTTCAATCACCCAGTAACTCGCCTGCACGCGGGTAAGCTGATGGCGGTACACGTTGGTGAACATCAATGCCCACACGACCGTGAAACCCGCCGTCAAGACGAGCAGCACTTGACCCGCCGCCGTCAGAATACGCCGTTCACGGATGCGCGCATAGCGGATAATGCTGAACAAGCCCCACGCAGCAAGCACGGCAAGCATCGGATACAGCGGGATGTAATAGCGGATCACCATCACCCACTGACCGCCCATGTAGCCGAAATACACCACCACCCACACGAACGGAATCGCGTTGAGGAGCGCACCCGGTTTCCCGCGCACGATCCGCACACCCGCCCAAACAAGACTCACCCATGCGACCAACCCGAACGCCAAGCCCATCCCCCACAAAACCATATCCTTGAGGGGATAAATCCACTGCGTGCGCGATGCCCATTGATAATTGGGCGGGAAATCAATCGTACCCGTCACGAACTGGCGCGACTCGTTCAAGTCTTCCAACCAGCGCGGATTCAAAGACAGCCCGAAGAAACCGGGTCCGTTGAAGGTATAGGGGTTAAAAATACGAAATGCCAGCAGGGTCACAAAGCCCGCCAGTGCGACCCCGATCAAGCCTTCGGAGATCAAGCGTTCACGTTCGCCCCACGCGACACTTTTATGCAGTCCCGGCAGAGCGCGCAAAATCGCCGCCAGCACGATCACACCCGCAAGCGGCGCAAGGTTGATGCGACTTGCCAGTGCCGCACCGAGCGCCAACCCGAACATCCCGTAATTCAGCAGTCCGCCATCGCGCTGTGTGCGAACAGCAAAATACAGCGCGAGTGTACAGAAGAAGTTTCCTATCGCATCGGCAGTCCCAAAATGGGCAAGCTGGATCGAAAACACCGCCGCCGCATACAACAGCGCCGCCAGCACACCGATCCACTGGTCAAACAACTTCGCGCCGATCAAAAACACGAGGACGATCACACCCATCTCTGCCAGCGCGCTCATCGCCCGCCACACGATATGGATGCCGTAGTAATCCGTCCACACGTAGCCGTTGTAGTCGTCGTCGCCGTGCAACCGCGCCCAGATTTCGCTGAGAGAGGTCACACCTTCGGCGACGCCCCGCGTGATAAACAATGGCAGCGTGCCGTACACATATAAACCGTTGCCGACATTGTGCGGGTTGAGATTCGAACACCGCGCATCAAAATAACCACCGATGCCGCTTGTATCCGGGTAGGCAGCGAGGCATTCTTCGTAACGCTGTTGGCGAATTTCCGGCGGTTCATCCGTCAAACTGAGTCCGCCGCCAATCGCGCTGGCAACTCCCGTCAGGAAGCGTTCATCGGGATGCAGATGGGTAAAATCATCCCAATTCAACCCGACAAACCGGAAGTACCCGCCAAGCAGCATGATCGCAAGCAGCAGAACCCCCACGATCACGCGGCTGGTTACGGATACCCCGCTCCGGGCGTGGCTGTGAGCGATCTCTAACGTCGTTGGAAAGCGGCGCGCAGTTTGCATGAAACACCTATCGGGAGAAGCCCGTTCTCAAGCAGTTTGATACACCAATATCGGGTAACTTCCTCAACCCGAAGCGTGAATTACTCTGACCCTTCAATGGGCGAGCCATTTTCCGCCAGCCATGCGAAGAAACGCGTTTCTCCCAGCGGCGGAATTGTGTACGTACGGAACGGATCGGAATCGTTCGGTTGATAGGTCGGATGACGCTCGATTGAGCCTTCCGGGAACCATGTCAAAAGAAGCTCTTCTGTTTCTTCGTCGCGGTTATTGTAGAAAAACAGAATCGGCAGATTCGGATCGTAATGGAATTCATCCGTGCGTCGATAGGCATCGCGCAGCCATTCGGGAACGCCGTCGCGGATTTCTTCACCGTAACCGACAATGCTGTGCGGCCATTCGATATTGCCTGCTTCGATGGCGACCGCCCGGTGATCCCACCAATACGGGTAGAAGATCACGAATGCGTTACCCCATCCGTTGCCGCTTTCCGCAAATTCACGCAGTATCTGACCCGGTTCGCTGTAGACGTAATGGCTGTTGATGTAATCGTCGCGATATTCGACGAAATACGTTTTCGCGTTGGCATTGTATGCCGTAAAGACCAATCCAACCGCCGCCACACCCCCGACGATAAAACCGCCCTTCCCAGCAATCACACGCGCCGCACCGCGCAGCAGCAGAGCAATGCCGAACCCTGCCACCAGATACACCCCCGGCATCGAACCGCTCAAACGGGTGCTGCTTGGATTTTCATTCGGGAAAGCAATCGCCAGCGCTGACGGCAGAATCATGATCAAGATCGCCGGGATCCAAAGGTCAAAGGCGATGTCGCGCTTGCGGATCATCAACCCCACCCATGCGATCAAACCGATGATCAAGCCCGCTCCGGTAACAGCATCCATAAACGGACGGTAGGACGCGGCTTGAAACCACAACCCATCGCCCCGGAAGTTATACGACTTGAGCGCGTTGCCGAAATTCGTCATCAACTGCGGCACATTCGCGGTCAGCCGCTCAAAGAATGTGGCGGGACGCATGACCAGATTACCTTCGGCGTCCACCTCTTGAACTTCGGGATCACCGAGGATGCGTGTCCCGGTGCGCTGGAAGAATTCTTCCGGCGCTTCGGAGATGTAACCCGCCATGGGCGCAAAGCAGATTAGCGACACCACCACAAGCGCTGTCCCGTTAACAAACAGCCTGCTCAACTGAACACGATCGCGCAGGTGATACAACACGCCGATCAGCAGTCCAGCGATCACCACCAGCGGGAGCATACGCACCGCTTGATACGTGTATAAGCCGATGCCAAGCGTCAAACCAGCAAGGATAAATTGGGCGCGGCTGCCTGTTCGCAGACCTTTGATCAGGAAGATGAGCAGGAGCGAAGCAACAGCGGGCGTCAAGATGATACGCAGTCCGAGATGACTCAGCGTTTGATGCCAGTAACTCGCCGCCACAAACGCCGCAGTCGCCAAGCCGACCATGATTCCGAACCGCTTATCGACCTTGCCAACAACCACCCGCCCCAACCAGTAGAAGATCGGGATCGACAGGAAGCCTTCAATCACGGACAGGAGTTTGAGCGTATAGAAATTGATCCCCAACCCCGGCAGCGGAATTTCTGACAGCAGCGCCAGCAAGTACATCTGTATCGGTTCGCGTCCGCCGTTATTGGCGAAAAACACACGCGGAAAACCTTCTAGAATCTCGTGGGCGTTGATGATCTTCTCAACATGATCGCTCGTCATCTCCGGCGGTGTTTCCATGCCGCTGAACCGGAAAAACGCCGCCAAAATCATGATGGCGATCAGCGCGAGTGTCACCCAATTGAACTCGATTCGAATCGAGCGCACCCATGCGATCGTTCCGGTGACGATGCGAATTGGATTCCAACCGCTTGGCGCGAATGCCCACGCAATCATGAGCATACTGCCCAACCATGCGAAGAACCCGATCATCGTGACGAAATTATCTTGCGTGCCCACGATAGCGAGCAGTGCCAATCCCACGGCGATCAAACCGAGGACAATGCGAAATCCGGTGCTGTTGATGCCGTCGCGCGGAGTATTCGTGTCGCGTGGATCAGGATCAGGATCGGGTTCATCTTGTGCCGCAATCGCACGGAAGACCGGGCGAGTCTCGAAAAGTTCAGAAATACCCCAAAGAATCGCCGCAAATAACCAGAACGGCGCAGCAGCGACAAACGTCTCATCCCGACCGAATATCCCCGCCGAAGCGACGATCTGCCCACCCTGAAACGCCAGCAAAAAGGCGATCAATCGCAGCACGAACTGAACGATCAAGATCAGGCGTGTGCCAGCTTGCGGTTCAGGAATGGACGGGAGTTCCAACGATACAACCGGCACGCGGAGCACAATCGTACCCGGTTCACGCGCCGGTACTGTGCCGATACTTCTTTCAGCAGGCGCGGACACTGTCGGCGCGGATTTTTCGCGTTTGGGAGCGGTCAAACCGGGTGGTTGTCTGCGAGCAGGCGCATTGGATCGACTCAAAAAAGCAGGGCGGCGCGGATCGAGTGATGGCGCATCTGCTTCGATAGGTGTCCTTGCGACCGCGCTGAGGTCTTCGAGCGTCTCGCGCGGCTTGCGAACCAATCTGCTGATCGCGTCCGCGACCGTCAGCGATTCGAACTGCTCCATGTGGGCGCGGGATTCTTCTTCGGCGGCAAGGCGGGCGAGACGTTCTGCTTCGGTTTCTGTCGCCTCCGCTTGTGCCGATTCGACGTCGAGAATAGGCAGATCCGCCATCAAGGGTGTGATCGGGGATTCTGCTTCCGGTACGAAACTCGTTTCCGCCTCCGCATCGATCAGCGGATGCCAACTCTCATCGCCGGAAGGATCGAATGGCAGCACATCACCGGCATCATCGAACCCGGCAAACTGCGAATCGGAATCGGGAGTAGTGTCGCCGTTCGGCAGGTTGTTTTCG
>CALBRY010000656.1 GCA_937927665.1 uncultured Chloroflexota bacterium | reverse complement strand
TTTGGTACGGCGGGACGAATCGCCTTGAGCGCGGTTCAAATGGCGCGTGAGCAGGGCTTAAAAGTCGGTCTGCTGCGCCCGCAAACACTTTACCCGTTCCCCGATGATCGCATTGCAGCGCTTGCCGGGCGCGTTCAGGCGTGCCTCGTGGTCGAAATGAATGCGGGTCAAATGCTGGATGATGTCCGGCTTGCGGTGAACGGACGTGTTCCGGTCAAGTTTTATGGGCGGATGGGCGGAGTTGTCCCGATGCCGGATGAAATCCTCAACGCCATTCACTCGGAATACCGGATGCTTGCGGTTGGAGAACTAAAATGATGATGATTCCTACAGAAATTCCTCATCTTGAGCCTATCGAGATGGAAGCGGTCTATACCCGACCTGAATCACTCAGCAGCCGCCATACGCATTACTGCCCCGGCTGTACGCACGGCATCGCCCACCGCATTCTAGCCGAAGCCTTTGACGAACTCGGCATCCGCGAACAGGTGATTTTGGTCGCGCCGGTGGGATGTTCGGTGTTCGCTTACGATTATTTCGAAGTGGACGGCTGCGAAGCTGCACACGGACGCGCTCCGGCAATGGCGACCGGAATCAAGCGCACACAGCCCGATAACATCGTCGTATCGTATCAAGGTGACGGCGATCTCGCATCGATTGGCGCGGCAGAAATCCTGCACGCCGCCGCGCGCGGAGAACATATCACGAGCATTTTTATCAACAATGCGGTGTATGGGATGACCGGCGGACAAATGGCACCGACGACGCTGTTAGGACAGCGCACCACGTCATCCCCCAGCGGACGTGATTCGCTCCTGACCGGTTTCCCGCTCCGCATGAGCGAACTGCTCTCGCAGTTGGACGGCACAGCATATATCACCCGCTGTTCGCTGCACGATGTCCGGCACATCCGGCAGGCAAAGAAAGCCGTGATCACCGCACTCAAGGCGCAGATGAACGGGTTAGGCTTCAGCATGGTTGAAATGCTTTCAAGCTGCCCGACCAACTGGGGCATGACACCCAAAGACGCGCTCAAATGGGTGGAAACGAACATGATCCCCCAATATCCGCTCGGTGATTACAAAGTGACGGATGCCGTCCGCGCGCTTGAGAAAAGGACGGGCTGAGAATCATGCTGGAAGGACTCATACTCGCCGGATTTGGCGGACAAGGCGTGATGTTCGCCGGACAGCTCCTCGCCTATACCGCGATGGACGAAGGCTTAGAGGTCACGTGGATTCCGTCCTATGGACCGGAGATGCGCGGCGGAACGGCACACTGTCTCGCCGTGATCAGTGATCGCCCGATTGCATCGCCGCTGATGGAGCGCCCGACAGTCGCGCTGGTATTCAATAACCCATCATTTGATAAATACGAGTCACAGGTTGCGCCGGGAGGCTTGCTCGTCGTCAACACGTCGCTGATCGCTCACACGAGCCAGCGCACCGATATCACCGTTCTCCCTGTTCCGGCAACAGAGATCGCCAGCCGACTCGGTAATCCGCGCGTGACAAATATGATTTTGCTCGGCGCAGCACTCACCGCGCGTCCGCTGTTCCCGGTTGCCGCCCTCCAGCGGGCGCTGGAGAAGCACATTCCGAAGAATCACCGCAATCTGATCCCGATGAATATTCAAGCCATCGAGCACGGAGTCGAAGCGGCGGCAGGGATACACGCTTAACATCGAAGGGGTAAAAGGCGGCGCTTTTTACCCCTCATTTTTACCCCTCAAATGTGATTTGACCATCACACAACGTCAGCACCGGGCGCGCACGGGTGATCTGATCAGGCGGCACGGCGAACAAATCCTCTGAGAACAGCACCAGATCGGCAAGCATCCCCGGCTTAATCTGTCCGCGCACATCTTCCTGAAATTCAGCATATGCGCCCTCACGGGTGTAGCTGATCAGCGTGTCCGCCAGCGTTTGCCGCTGATCAGGCATGCCCGCGCCCCATGCGCGGCGGTTGAGCGCGGCATGGATTCCCATCATCGGATCAGCGGTGACGACAGGAAAATCGCTGCCAAACGCGAGATGCGCCCCCGCCTCGCGGATCGTCTGCCATGCGAAGCCGTTTGACCAGCGTTCCGCGCCGACGCGCAGCGGAAACAACTCGTGTGTTTCCGGGTACGTGATCGGGCTGTGGAGCGGCTGCATCGACGCGATCACGCCCAACTCGACAAAACGCGGCAGATCAGCAGGCTGAATCAATTCGATATGTTCGACGCGATGGCGGCTGTCACGCGCGCCATTGACGCGGCGCGCCAGTGCATAACCGTTCAGCGTGCGGTTGACAGCGGCATCACCGATCGCGTGAACGGTGATTTGCAGCCCACGCGCATCACATTCGCACGCCAGCCGATCAAAATGTTCGGCGGTGTAGAGCGCATCCCCACGCCAGCCGGGGCGATCGGCGTAATCGTCGATCAACAGCGCCGTCCATGATTCCATCACACCATCCATGAACAATTTCACGCGACCGGAGCGCAGTTTCTCGCCTTGATAAAGCCGTGCCATTTCAACTGCTTCTTCGAGTTCGCTGATCTGCGTCGTCGGAAAGATGCTGAACGGGATATTCACGCGCACGCTGAGTTCGCCGTCTTTTTCGACCGCCGCATAAAATGCCGCCTGTTCCGCGTCGCCATCCATGTTATGCACGCTGGTGATCCCGTAACGTGCCGCCTGTTTGAGTCCTTCCCGCAGCCATACGCGCTCACGCGCCGGGTTGAGCTTGGGCGCGCCAACCGTATTCCCGATCAAGCCTTTGACCGTGCGCCCCCATGCGTCAAAGTGGCGCAGCACAACCCCATACGCGGCAGGTTCGACAAGTTCTCCGGTGGCAGTCCCATCTTCTGCCATCAAGATTTCGCTGTTGACGCCTGTTTTTGCGCCGTGCAGTGTGCCGGAGATTTCAAGCGCGCGGGTATTCGCCCACGCGGTATGATGATCGTAGCCCATGATCAACAGCGGGCGATCCGGCAGAATCGCATCAAGACGCTGTCGTGTGAGGCGATCCCCGGTCGGCAAAATTTCGTAGCGAAACTGCACCGCGTTGATCGACTCGTCGTCGGGGTGTTCGGCGGCGTAAGCGCGGATCACCGCGCCCATCTCGTCAAGCGACTGCACATCCCACAGTTGAATATGCCCAAGCTCCATCGCGCCGAAAAACAGGTGATAATGGCTGTCTACGATCCCCGGCATGAGTGTCGCCTGCTGTGCGTCGATCACGCGGGTGTCAGCGGTGCGCCAGCGTTCCGCGTCCGCATCAGAGCCGACAAACGCAATTCGATTGCCCTGTATGCCGACCGCTTGCGCCGATGGTTGGAGCGGATCGGCAGTAAAAACACGCGCATGATGAATCAGCAGGCTGTTGGATGTCACTGGAGTCCTTTCTTTCCGTAGCACTCGATCAAACGCACCGCATTTTCGACGCCATTTTCGGCGCAGATGCTTTCGCCAAGCATCGCCGCCCGTTCGATCATCTCGGTATCGCGGGTCATTTGCAAGAGTCCGCGCGCCAATTTTTCGACGGTCAGCGCGTGACGCGGCACGGGTTTCGCACCAACGCCGAGTTCATGCACACGCCGCCCCCAGTAGGGCTGATCGGTAAAATGCGGGATCACCATCGTCGGCTTGCCAGAGGCTAAACTCGCGCCTGTCGTCCCCGCGCCGCCGTGATGCACGACTGCCGCCATACGCGGAAACAGCCACGAATGCGGTGCGCCCTTCAGCACATATATATCATCTCCGTGATCGAGCGCGGCGCGGCTCCACCCGGTGCTGATTATGCCGCGCCGCCCCACCCGCTTGAGCGCTTCGCACGAAAGATCAAATGTCGCCTGTGGACTGCTGCCGCTCATGCTGCCAAAGCCGATATACACAGGCGGATCACCGGAATCCAAAAAATCGAGCAGGTCTTGCGGCGGTGTCCAATCGGTTTGATCAAGAAACCAGTAACCCACGATATGTGATTGTTCCGACCAATCCGATGGACGCGGAACTACGAGCGGGCTAAAGCCGTAAATGCGCGGTCGATTGAGGACGGCACGCCGAAGCGCCGAAAATCTATGCGAGGGCATATCGAAGGCGCGGCGGGCTTTGTTGAGCGTGCCGCCGTTGATTGTGAACATGATCCGTTCGGTGGCGACACCCGCGCGGCGGTTGAGCCAGCTATCGCGCTGAGTGAGCGTGTACAGACTCGCCGCAGAAGAACGGGTCGCGTAATACGGCTGGAGCGGGATCGCCATGTACGGCGTACCGAATTTCTCGCTGACCAACTGGACGAGCGGCTCTGAGATGAATCCCGCCATGAATAGATCGGTCTGGGGTACAGCATCGAGGATCGGATCGATCATCAAGTGGAAATTCTGCTCGAACACGCGGCGCATCATCACCACCTGCTTGATCGGATTGTGTCCGCTGTCCACCCATTTGAGCGCATCCGGACTGTGCATGAGCGCTTCCATATCGCCCGACCCGGCGAATTCAAACCCATAACTGCAAATCCAATCACGGAAGTTTTCGCCCGCAATCATGCGGATGGTATGTCCTGCTTGTTTTAGTCCAAGCGCGAGCGCAAGGTACGGTTGAACGTCACCCCGCGTGCCGAGAGCGGCTATTGTGATGTGCATGATGGCACGCCTTTTATCTGTGAAAATCTGAACGATTACAGGATAGGGGGATTTGAGGCGAAATTCAATGAAGGATCGCGTCGAGAGTCGCGGTTTTCGCCAGAATGCCTATCCTGAATGGGTATGCACGTTTGGAGTGGTCAGGAGCAGCTATGCGTAAAACGATCTTCGTCTTTCTTCTGCTTGCCCTGTTGGGCGGTGCGCTTTCGATCAGCGCGGCGGGTGTTGTCGGCACAGGCACCCCCGCAAGCTGTACCGAAGCCGCGCTCGATGCGGCGCTGGTGGGCGGGGGCGTCATCACGTTTAACTGCGGCGCATCACCGCACACGATCGCGTTAACCGGATCAAAAACGATCCGCGATGCAACCAACATCGACGGCGGCGGACGGATCACCCTTGATGGCGGCGGCTACACCCTGCTGTTTTATGTACAAAGCGGCGCATCGTTAGAACTGCGGAATCTCACCCTTCAAAATGCGCGTGCGATTGACGGCGGCGCGATCAAAAACGATGGCGCGACTTTGCGCTTGGTCAGCGTGACGATCCGGCGCAGTGAATCGGTTTCGCCCGCGCCGGGAAGCATGAGCGGCAGCGGCGGCGCGATCTACAACGCAGGCGGCACGGTTGAAATTTTCGGAAGCCGATTTTTGAGCAATTTCGCGGCGCGGTGGGGTGGTGCGATTTTCACCACCGGGGGAACACTGACGATCCGCGACAGTGTATTTTTAGGCAATCGTGTACAAACGGGCGGCGATGATGGCGGCGCGATCGCAGGCGGGAGCGGCAGTTTAGGCACGCTTCCGGGCAGCATGATCACGATCCTCAATTCGCGTTTCGGCTTGAACACCGCACCCCTGAGCGGCGGCGCGATCTTTAGCTCCAATGGCGGCGCGGTCAGCATCACCGGCACAAATTTCGTGTGGAATCTGGCGAATGTCGGCGGCGCGATCCGCGTGATCGCTCCGAATGACTCCGCGCCGACGACCGAAGGCTTGACGATCTACCAATCGCAGTTTTTGACCAATGTCGCGCGCTATTACGGCGGCGCAGTCGATTCCGGCGTACCAACGACGATCAACGAAGCGGTGTTTAAGACCAACAGCGCCCTCGGCGGCGGCGCGATCCAGATATTCGGGCGCTCCGGTGCGACGATCACACACACGAATTTTGAGCGCAACCGCGCAACGACGATCAACGGCGGCGCGGTGTTGAATTATTCCGGCAGTCTGCGCCTCTTGGACAGCCTTTTTAATGGCAACTTTGCACGGGGGCGCGGCGGCGCGATCTTCACCGAACAGCGCTATAACACTGGCTTTAATCTGCTGGTGGCGAACAGCACGATCACACGCAACCGGGCGCTGAGAGCGGGCGGCGGCATTTACGTCGCCAATACTACGCTCAACGCATGGGTGCGCTTCGCCACAATCGCCTATAACCAATCGCCCGAAGGCGCGAATATCTGGGCAGCGGGAGCATCATCGCTGCGTTTGAATACCAGCATTGTCACCTACCCCATCGAGTCGCTGAACTGCTCCACCGCGATTGCTGATATAAGTTGGCTGGTGCAGTTCCCGGATTCATCATGCGGCGGCGGCACGGTCAGCGATCCGCTGCTGGCGGCGCTGGCGGATAACGGCGGTTTGACATGGACACACGCGCTGAGAGCGGGCAGTCCGGCGATCGATTCGGCAATGTGCGCGACGCTTGCGGAAGGACTCGACGAAGATCAGCGCGATTACCCGCGTCCGGCGGATGGCAACGAAGACGGACGCGCCGAATGCGATAACGGCGCATACGAGTTCCGCGCACAGGAGATCGGTTCCGCGCCGTTCCCGCTCACCGCACAGACAGCGACACCCGCGCCGACTCTGCCGCTTGTGCCGACATTCGCACCCACGCAAGTCGTCGTCAATTGTCAGCCGTTCCGTTTGACTTCTCCGCGTGATGGACTGCCGAACGGCGGTGTCATCGTGTATTGGGATGGCGCTCCCGGCGCGACAGGCTACCGGGTGATCGTGCTCAACGAAAACGGCGCGGCAGTCGCTTCACAAGATGCGTCCGCGAATTCATCATCGCTCAATATCGATGTAAGTCAGGGCGCAATCGGCGGCGGATTCACATTCACAATCGAAGCGCAAGCCCTTCTGAACGGTCAAACGGTGTGCCGCGATTCCGCGACGATGCTGCGATCCAGTCCAAATGTGCCGACTTCTGTTCCGCAGTGCGGGAATGGCATTCAAGAACCGGGGGAGAATCCGAATAACTGCCCGAATGGGTATTAAACGGTGAAAGAGACGAGGAATGCATCCACCTGTGGGATGCATTCCGGTTGTGATTCACCCTATACTGAAGTCAGAATATGAGTGAGAGGCACGCATCATGGCGCAGCAAAACGACCGCTATATCCTTACGCGGGCTGGCTACGAGCAGCTTCAACGAGAACTGGCGGATTATCAAGCACGACGGGCGCGCCAGCAGGAAGAAATCGGGGATATTCAGAATGACGGTTCGGAGAATTTCCCCGAAGAAGGCGCAGAATTCGAGGCGCGCACCATGCGCGAATTTCTCGATGAGCGGATCGGTAATTTGACACTGATTCTGCGTAATGCCGATGTCGTGGATCAAGACCCCGATCCGCGCACGGTTGATCCCGGCGACCGGGTGACGGTATGGAGCGTGGAAGAGGGTGAAGAATACGAGTATGATCTGATCGGCGGCGCAGAGGTGATGTATGGGCGGCTCGGCGTATCGATCGATTCACCTGTTGGAAGTGCGCTGCTCGGGCGGAAAATTGGTGACATGGTCAATGTCGAAACGCCGGAAGGCACCACGCGCTATGTGATCCGCGCCATCACCCGCACACCTAGATAAACGCATCAACGCAAAGATGCGAAGTCGCTAGGACGCAGCGAGCCGTCCTTAGCGCCCTTGCGCCTTTGCGTTATGCTTTTGGTCAGTAAACGGCTTTGTATTGGACACCCCATGACCAAAATAACAACGTATGGCTATTTCGATTTGCTGGAAGCACTGCATGAACCCGGCTGCGCTGTCTGCCGCTTGCTTAAACGTGATATCGAGCGTCATCTAGGCGCGATCCTGTACGAGTTTGTCCTCGATCACAGCGTTTCCGGGCGATTCCGTGAGGCGCGAGGATTGTGCAGCGAACACGGGTATTTGCTCACCGAGCGGGGAAACGCGCTCGGAATCGCTACGCTGTATCATGCGGTGATCTATGATCTGCTGGCGGATACCGAGCGGATGCCCGCGCGTGTCCCGCGCCTATTCGGAAATGATCGCGGGGCAGCCGCCGCCGCGCTTGCGCCCAAAGTGCCGTGTTCGGTGTGCGTCTACCGCGATGAAACCGCCGCACGGCTTCTGGCGTTGATTCCCGTACACATCCACGAGGAAGAATTCCGCACGACTTACAGCGCATCGAGCGGGCTGTGTTTGCCACACGTGACCGAACTGGTCAAGGCGGCGCCGCCTGCGGTCGCGCAGCAGTTTATCGCCCTCCAGCGCCCGATCTGGGAGCGCTTGAAAGCCGAACTGGAAACATTCATGCGCCGCAGTGATTTTCAATACGCGCATGAGACGATCGGCGCAGAGGGCGATAGTTGGCGGCGTGCCACCACGTTGATCAGCGGCGAACGAGGGGTTGCCCGTCAAGAGGACTGATTCCACGCCCAAGTGTTAACACTTTCTAAATGATCCATCGTGTAAGCTCAAGATCGGAATATCAAGTTGTACGTTTTTCGCCGCACCGTCTGAATCCGATCGGTGTTATCGTCAGTGAGCCAATCTTCGTGAAAATTGGCACAACTTTCCGCGTGAAACGAGGTGGATATGGAGGAGCTAACGCGCCTGAACCGCGAGTTTGAAGGCGCTGAGCCGGAGACGATCCTCCGCTGGGCAGTCGAGCGCTACGGCGAACGGCTGGCGATGGTGACGAGCTTTCAACCGAGCGGTCTGGTGATGCTGCATATGCTGCGGGGAATCGCGCCGACTTTAGCGATTCTGACGCTTGATACCGGGCTGCTTTTTCCGCAAACCGAGGCATTGATCGATTGTTGGGCGGGGATGTACCGCCTGAATCTGACGCGGGTCACACCCGTGCAAACCCTGACGCAGCAAGCAGATGCACACGGCGCGGCGCTGTGGGAACGCGATCCGGATTTGTGCTGTCAGCTCCGCAAGACGATTCCACTCGGTGAAGCACTGCGCCCGTTTGAGGCGTGGATCACCGGCGTGCGCCGCGATCAAAGTGAATCGCGCCGCGAATCGCCGCTGTTCCGGTGGGATGCGAAATATAACACGGTAAAAATCGCGCCGATGGCGGCATGGACAGAATCACGGGTGTGGGATTACATCCGTGCTCACCATCTGCCGTATAACGCGCTGCATGATCAAGGCTACACGAGTATCGGCTGTCAGCCATGTACGCGGGCAGTCGCCCCCGGTGAAGATATTCGCGCCGGACGGTGGAGCGGTCTTGCAAAGACCGAATGCGGAATCCACCGGAACGGTTAA
>CALBRY010000655.1 GCA_937927665.1 uncultured Chloroflexota bacterium | reverse complement strand
TGAGCAGGCGCAGCGCATAGCCCGCCGCAACTGTTCCGCGTGTGGGCTGGTTATAGGCGCGATCGGTGCTGTAGACCGTTGTTAAGGCGGCAGAGGGATCAGCGCCGGGGCAAAGGGGGAGCGGATGGAGTCCATACGGGACGGGCTGCCCGTCATCCAATAGGGCGATCAGGGGCGCGGCGGCGAAGAAATACAGCGGCGGTTGGGTCGCTTGACGGATTTCGGCGTCTCCGTCAGGGTAATCGGCGGCGGTGGGTAGGCGGTGTTCGGTGACGAGAAAGCGCGTTACGGTGTAGTAATCGGATTCGTGACCTTCCCACAGCGGCAGGGTCAGCGCGGTGATCGATCCGAGCAGGAGTTGAAGCAGAATCACAGCGATCAACAGCAGACGGACGCGATTGGTGATCATCGCCGGTAGAAATCCTCGTAAAACGCGATCATGGGTGATTGTACAAGCAGGCGGGATATTCGGGGTATGATCGCTGCTGACTAAGCGCTGAGATCGGAGTCTCTTCATGCGTATTCGCACCGCCGCCTTGATTGTTCTGTGCCTTTCGATCGCGCTTGTTTTCGTAATGGCATTCGATTTTCCGTTTGCTATGCCGTATGCAAACGTTGATTTTTACGCCTACTATGCGGGGGCGGTGCTGTTCGATCAGAATGAGAATATTTACAGTAGCTCGCTGACCGGGGAACTGCTCAACGGCTTGAATTTACCCTACATTCAAGACAGCGATTACATCTATCCGCCGTATATGGCGCTGATGCTGTCGGTTTTTGTGGAGATTCCGCCGCGCGTGCTGGCGGCAGTGTGGGGATTCCTCAATCTTGCTGCGCTCGTCTTGAGCTTGTATTGGATGGCAGATCTCTTGACGCGCCAAGCCGAACGAGCACGAACATTCTGGACGTTTCTTTTGCTCGCGCTTGTATTTTTGCCGACCAATTACGCGCTGTTTGTTGGTCAGGTGAATATGATTCTGCTGGCGTTCGTGATTCTGGCATTTCGTTTGGATACACGCGGAAAACAACGGGCGGCGGGAATCGCGCTGGGGGTGGCGATCCTGATCAAAGTTTCGCCGATTCTGCTGATCGGGTATTTTCTGTTCCGGCGGCGGTGGGGTGTGCTGGCATATGCCGGGGTGACGATCGCGGCGGTGGTGCTGATCACGCTGCCGTGGACGCTTGAATACAACCTCATTTATGTGCGCGATGTACTTCCCTCGCTTTCGACCCCACAGGCGCACCCGGTCAATCAATCGGTGAACGGGTTTTTCAGCCGGATTTTGACGCAGAGTGTGTTTTCAAACGGTTGGGTTGATCAACCCGATCTCTCGAAAACCTTCACGTTTGTCGTCAGCGGTATGCTTGCGGTGTGGGGCTTCTGGGCAGTCTATCGCGATCAACGCAGACCGGAGCGAGATACTGATGCTTTTCATCATCTGAATGCTTATCTGCTGCTGCTGGTGATCTCGGTGGTGATTTCGCCGCTGGCATGGGAAAACTTGTATGTGCTGCTCGCCGCGCCGGTGCTGCTGCTCCTGTTCGGGTGGCGTTCGGCGTCACAGACAGGGCGTATCCTGACGATCGCGGCGATCGCGCTCATGATCATTCAGCGGTGGTGGGCGTTTCACGGCGAAGCGCCGCAAACATTCCCTGTGCTGCGCGATTTTTCGCTGCTGATGTCACTCGGTCTTTATGGAGCCTTATGCACAATTGGCGCACTTTACTTTAGAATAAGCAAGTAGTTATTTATTCGCGATGCCGCTAGTACCAGTGACGGGCACCCATGGATGTATTCATCAGCTATCGAAATATTCCCGACGAACGCGCTTTCGCTCAAGAACTGCATGCCTTTGTCAAAAACGAATGCGGTTATAACAATACATTTTTCGACCGGGTGAGCATACGCCCCGGCTTTGATTATGTGGACGAACTCGACAGCGCGCTTGATCAAGCGGATGTCATTGTCGGCGTGATGTCACCGGAGGCGATCAGACGCCCGAATGTGACGACAGAATGGGATCGGGCATTAGATAAACCGCCCGGTCGCCTGCTCCTGCTCAGGATCAAGCCATGTTCGCTGGAAAAGCACCCTGATTTTGGCAGAATCCAGTACATTGATGTGGTCGGACAGTCGAAAGCTGCCGCCTTTGAACGTTTGCGAAACTGCCTGAAAGATGTTGAAAAAGAATTGGCGAATGCCGGAACACGCGTCGTCTCTAAAGGGCAGAGAATACGCCCGGCAGACGAACGCGCGATCATGCGTAAAGTGCAGCGCCAATGGATTGACTCGGTGCTGAAAAAGGCGATCGAAGAAACTGCTAAAAGCGATGATTTTGTCGTCCCCCAACCGAAATTAATCCTGCGCGATTCGGAGCATGGAAGCGGAAGCGGGATCGAACTTTCCGAACACCAAACTATCGGAGACGCTTTCCGCCATTCCGGCGAAATGCTGCTGATACTGGGCGAACCGGGAGCGGGCAAAACCACCGAACTGCTCAAGCTGGCGGATATTTTGCTCGAAAAAGCGAAGCATGACGGCGATGCGCGGATTCCGGTGGTGCTCAATCTGTCCTCGTGGGTACTGGCATACAATGTCGCGCAGCACCGCGAAGGCGTTACTTCACCCACGCAAGCGGTTGTTCCCGATTTCATCAAATGGGTGGAAGATGAACTGAAGGTCAATTATCAGATTTCGCGTGCTGCATCGAAGCGCTTTATCGAAGGACGTCAGTTCGTGCTTTTGCTCGATGGCTTGGACGAAGTCCGTGCTGATTTGCGCGAAGCGCTGGTTGACTCCATTAATCGATTTATGGAATATGAAAGCGGCGCAGGGGCAAGCCTCGCGATTTGCAGCCGTATTAACGAATACAACGCACTCGCAAGCCATTTGAATAACCCGTATGCGATCGAAGTGCGCCGTCTCAGCCGCGATCAGGTATGCGATGCACTGAACAATCATCCGCACCTGACCAGCCTTGCAAAAGCAGTCAGCAGCGATGACAGCTTGATGCAGCTCGCGTCAATTCCGCTTTTTCTCTCGCTGCTCGTCAAAACATACCGTGACGATGGCGAACTGATCGATACACTGCAAAACAAACCCCCGGATCAACGCGGCACAATCCTGTTGGAACGCTACTTAAAAACTCGCTTTCGCCGACCGGGTGATTACACGTATGCTATTTCGCGCCAGTATTTGAGCTATCTCTCACACTGGATGAAACAGCGTTCGCTCTCCATTTTCTTGCTCGAACAAATGCAAGCTCACATGCTGCCAGCGGGTCAAAAGCGCTTGTATTTTATACTCACGCGCGTGCTGGGGTTGGTGCTGTTCGGGCTGCCATTCGCGGCGCTTGGTGGACTGCTGCTCGAACGGCATTACGACTCACTTGCGTGGACGGTTGCCGCGCCAGTGCTGGCGGTAAGTGTCGGCATCATCTTTATGACCACGATTGAACGTTTTCTATCAGCACGAATGCGGGCTTTTCTCGTCGGCACGGCGGTAACCCCGGCGGCGCTGGTTATTCAATATGCGGTGATCCCGCCTCTGAGCATCATCATCGCGGTCGGTGCCGGGCTGCTGATCGGCACGCTGGCATGGTGGGCGCTGCGCCGAAATATCGGCTCAATGAACGAGGATGACCGCGATATTTACCCGGTCGAGACGATTCACTGGTCGATCACGAAGGGTGGACAAAGCGTCGCGGCGCTGATGATGGGGGCGCTCTTAGCGATTGGTGTGATGTGGCTTCTGCTTGGTCGCTCTACCTTGCTGATGATTGTGCCGATCTGTTTTATCGTGAACGGGCTTTCCGGCGGCATCGTCGGCGAACCGGATCGCGTCGGACAAATCCGCCGACCGGGCGGGGGAATCGTGCGGTCATTCGGGAATGGGTTGTTGATTCTGGTGGTCTTTAGCGCGATTAGTATCGGACTTGCCACGCTGTTTGGCACACAAGTATTCGGTTTCCCTGCCGAAGATACGATTCCGGTGGCGATTGCGGGTGGAATTGCCGCGTCGCTGCCCGTGGCGCTGTTTTACGGGCTGTTTGATGGGGTGAAATATCTGATCCTGCGCGGGATTCAAACCCTTTCCAAGAGCACGCCGCCTAATCTGTTTGCCTTCTTGACATTCGCCGAAGATCATCAATTGATGCGCCAAACAGGACGGGGATTCCTCTTGATCCATCGCTTCTTGCTCGAATATCTCGCAGAACGCTATCGCCCTGTACAGAACTGAACGGCTACCGTGTTCAACGATCAGAAATGGGTACACCGCGCCCTAGCCTTTGTGCTGCCCCGCCCGTTGGGACTGCGGCACAAAGGCTATTTCTTCTGGTGCGGTTTCGTGATCGCTTTTCCGATTTATGGCGCTGTGCAGCCTGCTTTGACCTCACAGATCATCGGGGATGCGCTGATTCGTGGGCTGATCTACTTTTTCGTGTTAGAAATTTTGCTTCAGCAGGCGAAATTTCTATGGAATGATGTGCGGGATCACACCCGCGATCGGGATGCCGGGATCAACAAAGAACGATTTCAAGCGGGATTGTTCGCTTCGACACAGGGTGCGATCCTGCATGTCTTCATCCGATGGGGTGCGGCGCTGGTGCTGGGGGCGCTTCTTTCGCCTTCATTTTTAATCGTGCTGATCGCGATCTCTTTGCATCAAATTTTGTAC
>CALBRY010000654.1 GCA_937927665.1 uncultured Chloroflexota bacterium | reverse complement strand
CCAACGACGGTTTTCAACGTTTCGAGAGTCTGGTCAACCGCTATGGGGCTGCCAACATTCTGCTCAACATCGAGCGTTCCGACGGATTATTGTTTGATTGGATACTGGTGCAAGGCTGGGCAGTCCACGTCACCCCGTCCATGGTGGTCGCGCACCGACGTCCTCGCTGTTCCAAATCTGACCCGTCAGACGCGTATTTGCTGGCACGGGCATTGGACAAAACGATTGTTGACCAACGCCGACAAATTGCGGATGCGCCACCATTTCAGGGTCAGTCCGGTTGGAAGGGCGTGAGGAAGGAACAATGATGCCCCTCAGCATCATGAGGAGCCTGAAGTTACACACAATATAGAGAAACAAACCTACTTCAAATCGTTGATGTCCGCTAGCCCGTACCGCAAACCGAGCAGTGCCGCTTGTGTTCGATCCGAAACATCCAGCTTGGAAAACAGCGCACTGATGTAATTTCGCACCGTGCCTTCTGATAGATGAATTGTCTCGGCAATTTCGGTGTTGGTATAGCCGCGTGAGATCAAACGGAGGATTTCAATCTCGCGTTCGGTGAGGAGGCTCAGCAAGTGTGTGTTTGGGACGGGTGTCCGCTGTGCTGCATGGTCAAACAACTTACGTGCAACCTTCGGGTCAACGTGCGTATCTCCGGCAGCCGTACCACGAATGGCGCTGAACAACTCGGCATGCGGGATGTCTTTCAGCAGGAATCCGTCCGCACCGCTGCGAATGGCATCAAATAACCAGTCGTCGTCGCCGTAGGTCGTCAGGATCAGCACCTTGACCGCCGGGAAACGCTGCTTGATGATTTCCGTCGCTTTGACCCCGTTCATGATGGGCATTTTCAAGTCCATCAGCACCAGATCGGGTTGTTTCTCCGCCACGATATCGACCGCCTGCGCGCCGTCGGATGCGGTCATCACGCTGAAATCTTCCTGTGATTCGAGAATCAGTTTCAGCCCTTCAGTGATGATGTCTTGATCGTCACAGACTAGAATTCTCATCAGGTTCCCTATTTAACAACATTTCGACTTGTGTGCCTTGCCCAACCCGGCTGGAAACATTGAGTTCCGCGCCAATTATAGCGGCACGTTCTCGCATCCCCTGTACACCGAAGTGGGCAGTTACATCAATGGCTGATGGATCAAAGCCAGTTCCGTTATCCTTGATTGTCAAACGCAGTGCCCCACCTGTCTCCTCGATTTTGATCCTGATTTGCTGCGCATGTGCATGTTGTGCGCTGTTCAGCAGGGCTTCCTGCGCGACGCGATAGATCACGTGTTCCTGCTCCTGAGTGAGCCATAACACGTCACCTGCCGTTTCGATAGTTGTGTTGACTTTGTAACGAGCCTGGATCGATTCAGTCAGCAGTTGTATGGACGCCACGAAGCCGACGCTTTCCAATGGCTCAGCACGAAGGGCTTGTAGCGCACGCCGGGTGTCCTGCAAGCCGCCCCGCATCGTCACCGCAGATTCTTCGACAAGCTGCCTTGCGCGCTCCGGTTGCGTCTCCCAGATGACTTGCACCGCTTCGAGTTGAACCGCCGCCGCCGCCAGCGTGTGTGCGAGCGTATCGTGCAACTCTCGTGCCAAACGATTCCGTTCCTGACTGGTAATGAGCTGCTCGCGGGTCGCTGCGTAATCGCGCAATCGGGCATTGGCATCGCGCAGCGCTTGGGCTTGCGTGCGCTGCACCGTAACGAGGAGGTTCACCATCAACCCTACCAGCATCAAGATGACAAGGCGGAATACAATCGAGCTCAGTGCAACAGCCAGATTAGCTTCATCTAAAGGGACAAATAGGATGATTAACGCGCTGTCGAGGACACTTGTGCCGACGCAAAACTGGATGACGGATCGCCGTGCGTAGCGCCAGCTCACGATCACGAGCGGAATGAGCAATATGGCGAGGGTTTGTGCGATGTTGCTCAACACCACGAAATTCGCGACCTGTTCGATAGGCTCCTGACGCAGCACGGATATCGGCGTGCTGTAGAAGAAGTACATGGTATAGAAGCTGGTCAGCACTGGCGTAATGGCAGCCCATAGCAGCGCGATCGGCAAGTAGCGATCACCTAAGAGGCGTCGCAGTGGATCAGCCGAGAGGTAGATCGCCAGCAGCAGTGCGTCCATAACCGCCAAGAGCCTGCCAAGATTTTGCTCACCGACGGTCGTGGACAACACCAGATAGAAGATCAACGCGATCACAAAACGACTGATGGTTGCAATGCGAAAGATCGTCAGCAGATTGTCTACAGATAAGGTGTTTGTTTCGCTACGGGCACCCGCCATCGTCTTGCTTTCCAGCATCATTTTCCGTAAATGAACTGTATCTCCTCTAATCATAGCAGCTGCTTCCTAAACAAACGCCGTCTGCGCACAAGTCCGCTATCAGTTTCAACGAAGCTGCCAATTTATGTCAGTGATGCGGGTCAACAACGGATGTGACACGGGTCACATGGTTCATGACCCGGATCATGAGCGGACATGACCCGCGGCAATCGTATGAAACGTGGGGCTGTGTTTTAGTGATGACACATGCAGTACATGAATCAGTCGCATGAAGTCGCATGAATATGAAAGGGGCATCATGACAAGGAAATTGCTCATCGCAGGAGGCGTACTGGTAGGCGTCGTCGCGCTTATCATCGCGCTGCTGCCACAGATTCTGAGCCTGATCGGGTTTCATCCGCATTATGATCGCGTGGAATACGATCTTGAGGGACATCGAGCGCTCATCATTGCCACCAATCACGACACATTGGGCGACCCGGCAGACGGTGTAGCCACCGGGGTGTATGGCTCAGAATTGACCATTGCCTACTACGAATTTATCGATGCGGGCATGACGGTTGATGTCGCCAGCATCGAGGGCGGCGTGATCCCGTTTGAACCCGTCAGTTTGCGCTGGCCCCTCGCCACACCTGCGGACTACCGTTATCTGGATGATGAAGACGCCCAGAACAAGACCACCAATTCGCTCCGCATCGACGACGTTGATTTCACGGAATATGACATCATCTGGTTGGCAGGCGGTTGGGGCGCGGCTTATGACCTCGGCTTTAGCGAAGTGCTCGGTCAAAAAATGTCCGAAGCTCATGCCGAAGGTATTTTGCTGGGGTCGGTGTGTCATGGTGCGCTCGGTTTCTTGATGGCAACTGACACCGATGGCAGCCCGCTTGTCGAAGGTCGCACGATGACGGGTGTCACCGATAAGC
>CALBRY010000653.1 GCA_937927665.1 uncultured Chloroflexota bacterium | reverse complement strand
AAGTTTCTGAAGAAGTGAGTGATGCAGCGCTTATTGAGCGTCTGCGAGCGGGTGATCTCGGGGCGTTGGGGTTGCTTTTTGACCGCTACTACTATCAGGTCTTTCGGACAGCAGCGGCAATTACCCGAGATGACGACGTAGCAAAAGACCTGACACAAGATTGTTTCCTCAAACTCCTGCAATATGCCAAGAACATTGACACTTCTCTCCCGCTCGCCCCGTGGCTCTATCGCGTCACTGTTAACCTGAGCTATACTTGGATTTCAAGACGCCAGAAACGCCGTATTTCACTGGAAACTCTGGTTGACCGCCTGATGAGTCCTGCATGGTACGCCCCTGACGTACAAGCAGAAATCGGCGAAACACAACAGGCGATCCGACGGGCAATCGGCGAACTCCCCTTTAACCAGCGCGTGGTGATCGTTCTCCATTACTTGTGCGGGCTAAATCTGGACGAAATTGGCGAGATTCTCGGTTGTCCAGTGGGAACGGTGAAAAGCCGTCTCTTTTATGCCCGCGAAAACTTGCGTCCCCGATTAGGGGAAGTTCATCGTTCGTGGATAGAAGGTATGCCAAGCTATGCCGAATCTCTCGGATAAGCGACTCGATCGCTTTCTGACGGAAGCGATTAAGTCCGATACCACTCCGTCGAATGCGCTGAAGGCAGAAATTTGGAATGGACTGCTGGCGAAGCTCGAAGAGCAAGCCGCGTATTCGCACGCCGAAACACTCCCTATTGATGTTTGTGTCCCGGTTGAAAAACTTACATTCAAGCAGCGGGTGACCGGGTTTATATGGGCAACTCTTGAACAGTCGGGCGCGTTCCTTTTTGCCGACGTAATCCCCTTTGAACGCGCACGCCAACAAACGCTTCCCCAGTCTTATTATTGGATGCGCTGGAATGGGAATATGGCGGTAGCGTAGAAGAATCGCCTTTCAACGTTAACTTTCTCAATACCTGAGTTGATTTTTTCGCGCTATACTCAAATCAGTTCAGCGTCGGATTCACCGCGCTTTGAGCGATTCGTCGCACATTTGCAAGATCACAGCTAATCAAGGAAATGGCGCATGATTCCTTTGCCTCGCATCATGACGGTAGATCCTTCAGGGGGAGCGGCGCGGCTCGTCCGTGCAGCCGTGGATCTCCTTCATCGTCCCGCAATCCTGTTCGATGTTCCATCATCGCTGGATGCGCTTGATGAGACTGCACGTACATCGCTCGATGTCGTCGTGGTCGCGTTGGCGCTTGATGAAGCCATGCACGGCATCGATTTTGCGCTGCGTGTCAAGCAGGCGCGCCCTGAAACATCGATCATCGTGATCACTGACGAAAACAGCGCCTCAAGCCTTGATGCACAAACCCGTACCAATTCGCCGTTTCTCATCGTCAAGCACCCGGACGACGCCGAGCTATTTCTGCGTGCAGTCACGGCAGGCTTGGATGGGCGTGATGTGCTGACCGCTCAATTTGAACAAAATTCCCGCAGTCGTGACAAAAGCGAGATCGGCGCAGTCCCGCCGATTGATGTCAAGGCGGCGACCCGTTTTGTTGATCAAGTTTTGCAAGATGTCGGCGCAATGGCGGTTGTTCTCAGCAATCGCGGTGGTGAAGTCCTCCTTGAACGCGGCGCGGTCGGCTATATTGACCGTGAGCAGCTTACAGGCGCACTTTTGCCCAGTGTGATGACCACCTTTGAAATGACAAAATTGGTGGGCGGCAAAGCCTCGGCATTGAGTTATTATGATGGCGACCGCTACGATATTTATGTATTATCGGTTGGGCTGCATCACATGCTGACGGTCGTTTTTGAAAGCAATAACGCCGCACGTGGTCAGCTTGGCGCTGTCAGCCGTTTTGGTCGACGCGCCGCAGAAGATTTAATCGCGCTGATTGGCGCGAGTGCGTACATGGTCGAAGCGGAACGAGAAGCACGCGCGACTATGGAAATGCGCCGCGCAGCAGAAATCGCAGCGCAAACCGAATCGGCACAGGAATCACCTGCTCCTGCTGAGGAGAAACGACGCGGCAGAGGAAAACGCACTGCCGAAGTTCCTGTGGCAGCCGAGCCGCCGCGCGGGAATACCGAACCGCTCATTCTGCGTTCCGACGAGATTGAGCAGATCAACCTGCCTGAGCCGGAACCGATTCGTCTCGAACCGCTTGCGGAACTCGATCTGGATAAGCTCGATCCGCATCTGTTGGACGGACTCGACCTGAGCGCCGCTGAAGACCTGTTCGATATGGATAAGCTGGCGGAACTTGCAAACGAAACCCGCCGTGAACGTGGTCCTCTCACCTATGACGAAGCGCGTGAACTGGGGATAATTCCGTAGTTATGTCTGAGCCACCTCGCGACAAAACTTCAACCGAAGCGTCTCCGCCGCTGAAGGGTGCCGATTCGCTGGTGGGTACCCATCTAAAGGATGGGCGCTATACGCTGGTGCGCGTTATCGCAACCGGTGGTATGGCGCGCATCTATGAGGCAGTCGATCATACCCTTGAGCGGACAGTCGCCGTCAAGGTCTTGATCCCTGATCGCAGCGGCACGGAAGAAGACGATACGCTCATGATGCGCTTCAAGCGCGAAGCGAATGCCGTCGCACAGTTAAATCATCCCAACATTGTACAGGTCTACGATTACGGCGAAGAACCGAGCGGCATCTATTTCATCGTGATGAATCTGGTGCGCGGTAAGGACTTGGCTCAGGAATTGGGCAGACTGCGCCGATCGGGTGTCAAAATGGACATCGGTCGCGCATTCAAGATCATGGAGCAGGTCGCATCCGCACTCGATGAAGCTCACAAATTGGGCATCATTCACCGCGATATCAAGCCATCGAATATCTTGATTGACGGCGATGATCGCGTCACGCTCACCGATTTTGGGCTGCTGCTTCGTCCGGCAACGGACAGCACATTCGGGACTGCCTTTGGCACGCCCCGTTATATTTCGCCGGAACAGGCGATCGCATCCAACAAAGTCACGCCGCAAAGCGATATTTATTCGCTGGCGGTGATCTTCTTTGAAATCCTGACGGGCAAAACGCCGTTTAATGGTGAAACGCCGATGGAAATCGCCATCGCGCATATTCACGAGCCGCCGCCATCTGTTGTGGCGCTTAACCCGACCATTCCACCTGCCGTTGAAGTGGAATTGTTCAAAGCGCTCGATAAGCAGCCGGAAAACCGCCATCGTAATTCTGCATCGTTCATCTATTCGATGCGGAAGGCGTTCGGGATGGCGATTGATGACACGCCGCTGGTGTCGTTTATCCCACCCAGCAAGCCGACAAAACCAGAAAAGCTCGATGAGCGAATCGCCGAGGTGCGCGCCGCTGCCGAAAATGCGCGTGCTGCCGCGCCTCCCAAATCATCTACCCCGTCTGTCGCATCGATCCCCTCTCCCGCACCGACAGCCCTCTCATCGAAACCAGCTAAACAATCCCTACCCAGCCGCGAACCTACACGGGGACGATCAGCCACTCGTCTGCAGGTGCTCCTTGCTCTGCTTATCGCA
>CALBRY010000652.1 GCA_937927665.1 uncultured Chloroflexota bacterium | reverse complement strand
CTCGCTTCGCTCGCCTCCCCTCCCCGAATTCGGAGAGGGGAGCAAGCAAAAGCACGCGCTAAAAGGGGCGCATGTGAAGTGTGTACAAAGGTGTACCCCACCAGCGTTTTACGTGGGAGAGGCGATTTTTCAAATGGCTTCTTAGAGTCTTTCGACAACCAGCAGGTGCGATAACCCAAAGGTATCGAGCGGTGTGCCTTCAAAGCTGTGCAGCACATCGCGCATGATCGCGCCCGGTTTGCCGAATTTTCTCGTGATGTTGTCATAGCCGCCGTACACCCGCGAATGGTGTACGATTTTGCTCGGTGTTCCCTCAAACAGCCGCCGCAGACCCCGTGCCGTATAGGCGCGCACATGCGGCGCAAGCTGATTGCGCCAGCGATCAGGCAGATAGTTGATCAGGGGAGTATTGCCAAAATGATATTCCCCTTTCCAGTAATGCCCGTGCGTCTCAAACGGATACCAGCGGTTCGGGGTGAAGATCACAGCACGTCCGCCGGGCTTGAGTACGCGCACCATTTCCGCCGCTGCCAGCCGATCATCTTGAACGTGTTCCAAAACCTCATTGCTCAAAATGGTATCGAAATAGCAGGATGGATACGGCAGCGATTCTGCCGCAGCGACCAATGCATGGGGCGTTTCGAGGCGTGCTTCGATGATCCGGTCGAGTTCCACATCAAAGGCTTCGACATGCTCCGTAAAGCGGCGGCGGAATTGGCTGGAATACATACCGATGCCCGCTCCTGCTTCGAGAACGATGGCGTCTTCAAGTTTTGCCCACTTGGCGATCATTTGTAGGCGGCGCTCCTGCCCGGAACGCCAGACATAGCTGGGTTCGCCGCGCTGCGCGGCTAGAGTGGATGGTGGCATTGTCCTCAGGAATTGGTATCGCGGATATTCGCTTTTTCGGCGCGGGCGGCGGCGGCAAGCGCCAATTTTGTCATCGATTTACGCGGGCGGCGCGGCGTAATCCCTGAACTACTGCCGGATTCCGATGCGGGCACGCTCGATTTTACCGGCACGATCACGGTGATCACCGTGCCTTTGCCGGGGTTGCTATCGACATGGAATGCGCCTTCGATCAGTTCGGCGCGTTCGCGCATGTTGGTCATCCCAAGGCTGTTGCGTCCGTCTTTATTCGCGTTGGCAGTTATGTCAAACCCCTGTCCGTTATCCATCACCTGTAGGAAAACGGCGTCCTCCTGCCGATAGATCGAGACTGTGATTAGACTCGCGCTGGCGTGCTTGCGGGCGTTGTTGATCGCCTCTTCTACGATGTGAAAAACCACAACCTGCTGTTTCTTATCCAGCACATATGGCGCATCGCCGGAGACGCGCACCTGTACGCGCTGACCGTGCGTTTCTTCGACTTTCTCGGCAAGCCCATTAAGCGCCGCTGTCAGCCCATGTGATTCCAACACGAGCGGTCGCCATGTGAATAGAACCTGCCTGATCTCTTTCGAGGTTCGCCGCGCAAGGTCTTCGAGCTTTCGCAGTTCTTCCGGCACATCTGTGGGGCGTTTCTCAAGCAGCTTGTTTATGTAGTTCACGCGCATGACCATCGCGGAGATATTCTGCGTCGGTCCGTCGTGGAGGTCGCTGGCGAGTTTTCGGCGCGCATCGTCTTCGACTTCGATAATGCGCTCTTTTTCTTCGGTCAAATCTTGATACAGCACCGCGTTTTGCAGCGCGATCGTCGCCTGTACGCCGATCGCAGTCAAAAGCTCGGCGTGTTCATCCGTAAATGCATTCGCGCGTTCGCTGCCATAGATCAAGACACCGAAATTATCGTAAATCGCGCGGAGTGGGACGACGACTAATGAGCGGCAGTATTGGAACGCGACGAAATAGCCGAGTTCAGGGTCGTTTTTCGGTGTATTGCAGAATACGGGAACGGTTTCACGGAGCGCTTGTCCGACGATCCCCTCTTTGCCGGGGATGATCTGCTGTGTATCACTGCGGGTTAACCGTCGTCCGCTGCTGACATGCAGCGCGTTATCATCGGCATGAAATAGCATCACCGCCGCGATGAGTTCCGCATCTGAACCTGCGCCGCTCAAGCGCAGTCCGACGCGTCCGGCTTCGAGTGCGGTTTCGAGCACCTTGTCATACTTGAGTGTTGAACCCATCGTGTAGGAAATATCGTACATGGCGCGGATGCGTTCGCGCATGTCATCGAGTTGGGCGGTACGTTGGCGTCCGGCTTCGTCAAGCTCTTTGTTGATTGCGTTGGTCTGTCGTTCAACGAGATACGCGACAATCACCGCTGCGGCTGACATTCCGAGCAGCAGGGGCAGCACTTCGGCGGTGCTGTTCGAGAGGGCAGTGTCTCCATTGTTGATCGCGGCGGTGTGGGCGATGAACCCTGCACCAAAAACGCCTGTGATGTGAATCACTGAGAAGATGACCGCGTTATGTTGAATCGCGCTGATGATGCCGAGGCTTACCGCTGCGAACAGTATCATCGGATCGGTACTGACGGCGCAGAAAACGCCGACAACAATCAGATCACCGAAAAACGCGGCTATAGGTGTGAACCCGGAAATGGCAGGGATCAGAATGATTCCGGCGAGAATCGTATTGATCATCACGCTGATGACAACCGCACCTGTGAGCGTAATTGTACCGCTTGGGGGGGCATCATTTTGCAGCATTAAAACAAGCGCTGCTAGGAAGACCAATCCTAACCAGCGCAACCCAAACATTAACCAATGACGCGACGCTGTCGCGGCGTTTTGTGCCTGCATCATTTCCATGTGACCATCGTACCACGAAGTGAGAGGGCGTTCAATTGATGCGGATTGTACGCCTGTCTCGCTTGAACGGCTAGCGCTCCATTGATCCGCGCGCTCTCCGCTTGGTCAAAATGAGAAGCCCGAACAGTGCGCTCAGGTAAGAAATCACGCCCGCCGTCAACAGCTTTCGCTCACGTTGTTTTGCGGCGGCGGCATGTTCGGTTAATGGGTAAATTGTTGGCGCATTTAGCGCCAGCGCCGCCGTGATTGCATGGCGTTTTTGACCCGTCTTTGACACCGCATATGCGGGTATCGGTGCTGGCGCGTTCGCTGGATTACGTGAGCCGTACCGCCGCGCCCAGACCTGCGTAAATTCCGCGCCGATCAACAAAAGCTGTGACGAGTAAAAAATCCACAGGAGGATTACGATCAGCGACCCTGCCGCACCATACGACGAGGCTACGCTGCTGTTCCCCAGATATAAGCCGATCAAGTATTTGCCGATGGCGAACAACAGCGATGTAAACGCCGCGCCTACCCACACGTCACGCCATTCGATTCTGGTATCGGGCAGATATTTGTAGATCATCGCAAAGAGAACGGTGATCACGCTAAACGAAAGGATTTGATTGAATATCTGCGCGAGAACCCCGCCAATGCCGGGAACAGCTTCGGAGAAAACTCCGGTAATGCTGGCGAGAACCGCCGTGAGAACAAGCGAAACGAGCAGCAAGAAGCCTACGCCAAGCACCATCGCAAAGGAAAGAAAACGTGCCTTGAGCAGCGCGATAATCCCGTTGGTTGGCTTCGGTTCCACATCCCATGCTGTGTTGAGCGCATCTTGAAGCTGACCAAACACGCCACCTGCGCCCAACAGTAGGGTGACGAGTCCGATCACCGTCGCAATCGCGCTCTGATTCGGTTGGCGGGCATTCGCAACCATTTCTTCGACAAAACCGGCGGTTTCTTCGCCCATCACGCCTGAAATTTGCCCGAACAACTCACCGCGCACCGCTTGCTGACCGAGCGCCGCTCCCGCAATTGCGATCACGACGATCAGGAGTGGGGCGAGCGAGAAGATCGTGAAGTAGGCGAGCGCCGCCGCCATACGCGGTGCTTTGTCATCGTTCCATTCTTTCAACACTTCTTGGATGAAACTGATTATTTCTCTGATGGTTTTCATAAGGGTTCGCCCTCCGATGCGACAATAATCGTACGGCGAGCGATTTGCAGAATGCGAGGAGCGGCGGATATGCGGTTAGGTCAGGTGGTGGAAAACAAAAACGCCAGCCTATGCGCTGACGTTTTAGAAAGTGTGGGCAATGAGGGACTTGAACCCCCGACCTCACGGATGTGAACCGTGCGCTCTAACCAGCTGAGCTAATTGCCCGTTAGACTGTGTAAAATGTATTATAGAGTATCCACCGGAGCACACCCCCTGTCAAGAGAGAGTTTTCGGGATTACCCCTAACGTGCCTAGAGTTTATCGTTTGTCCTCCTTACTCACTGCCGCGTCACTTTTGAGCGGGTGTTTACAGCCCGCTATCATGGCTGTCACCCCCACGCCTGATGTAACACAGGTGGATTTGGTGGCGGCTGATTGGGAACTTTTAGCCCCCGGTTTGGAGCGTCGCGCGCTGTTCCCCGGCGGGAATTACCCGCTGACTCAGTTCACGGTGATTCGAATCGATCCCGCACACTTCACGTTTCGCGCGCACTATCGACCCGGTGAGCCGCTGTCGCTCACGGAATGGCGGGATGCGCTGCCCGATGCAGTCGGATTCATCAATGCTAACTTTTTTGATGCACAAGCGCGCATTCTCGGATTGCTGATCAGTGACGGGATAAGCTACGGCAGCGCGTACTCGAATCGCGGCGGCGTGTTCTACACGCTTGGTGACGATATTGGCATACGCTCGACGGTAGTCGAACCTTACGGCGGTGAGACGTATGATCAAGCGGTGCAGGCGTTCCCGATGCTGGTCAGCGGCGGAACAGCGGCTTTTTCGAATTCTGGCGCGGATCGGGCATCACGGCGGACGGCGATTGGACTGGATAGCAGCGGGCGCGTGCTTGTGATCGTCTCGTCGTCGCTGATCGGGATGCGTTTGACGGATTTAAGTGCTTATCTGCCGGATGCCGGATTGGATATTGTGGAGGCTGTTAATCTCGATGGCGGCGGATCGACTCTGCTGTATCTCAATGCTGCCAGCGGCGTACAAGTCCCCTCATTCGATCCTGTTCCGGCGGTGCTGGCGATTTATCCGAAGGCTGGATCGTAGTCTCATGATGGGACGAGCGCTCATGGGCGTGTTATAGTCAAGGTGCGCGGAAACTGCCGCCAACAATTGTCTCTTATTTTTTTGTGAGCGTCCCCTATGGCTAATCCCACTCAATATCACCGTCCGACTTCGCTCGATATTGCCGCCGCGCTCCTGCGCGATCACCCGGAAGGGCTGGCGATTGCCGGGGGCGGGCTGACGTTTTCGGATGTCCTGCTCCCGTATCCCACGGTGATCGATTTGCAAGCGATCCCTGAGATGAACGTATTCGATTACACCGAACACGGCGTCATGATCGGCGGCTCGGTGATGCTGTCGCGCTTGTTGGAGTTTCCCAATCTGCC
>CALBRY010000651.1 GCA_937927665.1 uncultured Chloroflexota bacterium | reverse complement strand
GGGGTACACATTTGTACACACGGCACATGCGCCCCTTTTAGCGAGTGCTTTTGCTTGCTCCCCTCTCCGAATTCGGGGAGGGGAGACGAGCGCAGCGAGTGGGGGAGGGGTGCTTTTCTGGCGTTACTTCTGCTTGTAGGGCTAGCTGCTCAAAACTGTACCCCTGTCAGTGCGCCAGCGGGGAGGGGTATAACAAATCTGTACCCCTCCTTGCGCTAGGTCACACCGTGATTATGCAACTGTCTCTTAAGAGATTAACCCCTCAACGTAACGAAACTGAAATTCGTATTCCAATCATGAATTTTGAATGAAAATCTTAATTTCTGTGTTGCATGCGCGCGAATCAATATAAAATGCACTATGGAATGAAAGCGTTTGCAAATCATACCAGAACCCTACATCGATAGAGGCAAGAGAACATGCACTCCCCATTCACCAAGTTTGTTGTTGCCCTCGCCATTTTGCTAGTGACGGTCACAAGCGTAGTTGCACAGGACAATTCTGAACCCTATGTCATCGGTATCGTAATCGGCTTCGAAGATCAATCCATTATTGATGAGATGACGTCGCTCGGCTACATCGAAGGGCAGAACGTCACCTACATGAGCCTATCGTTTGAAAATGTCGCACCGGAGCAGTTTGCCGATTCGTACTCAGCGCAGATTCAAGCGATGATAGACGCCCCGGTTGATGTCTTTGTGACGAATACCGATACGGACGCCGTTAATTTGCAGGCATTGACAGGTGGAAGTATTCCGACTGTGTTTGCCCGTTCCGACGATCCGGTTTCAACCGGCGCGGTCGCTGACCTCGTGTTTCCCGGCGGGATGATGACCGGGACGATCACCAATCGTCCGCACGAACGACGCTTACAAATTTTGACGGAAGTTCTGCCCACAACCGATAAGATTCTTTATCTCTACAGCCCGTTAACGGGCGAAGCAGAAGTCGTTCTCCAACAAGTTCAGGCGATTGCGCTTCAACTCGGTATCGAAGTAATCCCCGCACTCACACCGGACGCCGAGACGGCTATCACGGCGCTTCAAAACATTCCCGAAGGTGTGGACTGGTTCTTCCTCACCCCGTTTGTGCCATTTGATCAGAGCTTCTATCAAGCACTTTATGACACAGCAGCAGCCCACCGGATCGGAATTGCAGGTGTGACGGACTCGCCGGTTCAGAATTATCTGGTGGGATACGGTCCAAGCATCAATGAATCCAACCGGCAAGCAGCACGCATTGTCGATCGTATTTTGCGCGGCGCAAGCCCTGCGGAACTGCCAGTCGAAATCGCCGAGAACTATTTGATGATCAACTTGGAAGCAGCCGAAGCGATTGAAATGGAAATCCCTCTTGGCGTGTTACGTCAAGCCACCACGATTATTCGCCCCGGCTTCTTCGATCAACCGACGACAGACGGGGGTTGATCGGCGATATGACTATGATCGATCAATCACGCAGTTACGAAGGGAACACGCATGTTTAACGGCTTACGGTTCCGCTTAACACTCATATTTGTGACCTTGACCATTCTACCGCTGCTGTTGGTCGGCGGATTGGTTGCATCGCGCGCATTTGAAACGTTACAGAACGAAGCTGTTAACTTTCAACAGCAGTTAGCACGCGAAGCATCGGTTGACTTGCGCGGGTTTTTCAACGAACGCGTAAACGAGTTATCCGTATTGATCGATGTCTATGGCATCGACACACTCACACTGAACAGTCAACGCGATATCCTGCTGGCGCTGTTGGCAAAACAGCCCGCCTATTATCGGCTTTCGCTGATTGATCCCACAGGTCAAGAGTCGCTCCGTCTCACCCGTGGTGAGATTGTCACCAATGATGATTTGATCGATCGCGGTGAAGATCCGCTGTTTCGCTCCGTCCTCGAGACAGGTGTAACAGGTTTTAGCAGTGTTTACTTTGATGAAGACGCGCGCGATCGTCTGATCAATGTCGGCTTACCCGTGACCGATCTCTTTACGGGTGAACTTACACACGTGCTTGTGGCAGAAATCCGCTTTCAAACCGTCACCGAGCAAGTGCTGCGTAACTTGACACTGCGCCAGAACGAAGAGGTCTACATCCTCGACCCGAACGGCGTGGTTATTGCACACCGCAATCCAAGCCTTGTATTAAGCGAGGTGACTTACACGGTTCCAACAGCAAATGGTCGCCAAGCTGGTCTGGACGGCAGCGATGTCATTCTTGCCAAA
>CALBRY010000650.1 GCA_937927665.1 uncultured Chloroflexota bacterium | reverse complement strand
AAACGGGTGTGATCATGATGCCTGTCCCCGCACTCGCTGCACCAACGCTGATCGTCAATACCAGTTACCTGAACATTCGCAGTGGTCCCGGCGGTTACTTTACCGTAGCTGGGGTCGCGGTCGGTGGTCAAACTTTTACGCCGCTCGGCATTACACCTGATGGCGAATGGTTCTTGATCGAAGGCAGTTTCGGGCGCGGTTGGGTTGACCAAGATTATGTGCTGTTCCGCGGAATAATCGACAACGTGCCGATCATTTTCGCGTATTGAGTAACCAGTTCTAGCAGTTGCATACCAGGATGGATAATGCGGATCATCTATATTGAGGACAACCTCGCAAACGTGGCGTTGATCGAACGAATCTGTCATATGAATGAGGATGCACTCGTCACGTACAACGACCCCGAAACGGCGCTAGCCAATATCGAACCCGGTTCAGCCGAGCTGATTTTGATGGATTTACATCTCGGCACTCGCGCTATCGATGGATTACAGCTTACGCGACTGCTTCGCCAGAAAGGCGTTCAGGAGCCGATCATTGCGATTACCGCTTATGACAACCTGGGATATGCCGATCAATATCTTGCGGCGGGCTGCAATGGCTATGTTCGTAAACCAGTAGCAATTCGCAGTATGCTGAGCTTGATCAATACCTATCGAAGCCAAGAATAGCTGTCTCTTCAAAACATCTGACAAACGACGGGATGACGACGCGTGAGCGTGGTGTTCCCGTCGTTTTGTTTTTCATAGAAAAGCGCACCATTTAGACAGCACAGCCGCCCGGTAAAGGATTGACGATGGGTTTCAGATTATTCTGCCTGATTAGTTTCCTTTGTTTCCTGATGATTTCAACAGCTCAAGCACGTCAGGACGAATCGATTCCTGATGCGATGCCGCCTATCGACGATGGGGGATACGAAATCATCAACTTCCTTTTAATGGGGGCAGATACTGCAAACCCGAACAATAACGGGCGCACGGATGCCCTAATGGTCGTTTCGGTCAATACGACAGCTGGCACAACCTCTTTTCTGTCTATCCCGCGCGATCTCTGGGTTTATGTACCGGGGCACGGCATGAATAAGGTCAATACGGCATATGCTACGGGCATGAATGCCAGCGGGGACGGGGTGGGACTGCTGCGTGAAACACTGATGTATAACCTCGGACTGCGTATCGATCATTATGCGCGGGTCGATTTCGCCAGTTTCCGCCGCTTGATCGATGATCTGGGTGGTATCGACGTCTCAGTCGATTGTGCAATTGAAGACTGGCGGCTGATTTCTCCTGATCTTGACCCGACGGTCGAAGAAAACTGGGAAATGTTCACACTTCCAGTCGGCGTGCATACAATGGATGGCGATTTGGCGCTCTGGTATGCGCGAAGCCGCCGCACCAGCAGCGATTTTGATCGCGGACGCCGCCAGCAGGTGATTATGCGTGCTATCTGGCATCGCATCCGCAGTCTAAATCTGTGGGATCAGATGACTGATGTTTTTCCACAAGCGGCGGAATTGGTGATGACCGATTTGACGGTAGAAGATATCGCCGGATATCTTCCGCTTGCAGCCTCAATCGATACCAGTCGAATCGCGGCGTATACGTTCCGCGCCAATATTCATGTTCAATACGGGCAATCTGCCGATGGTCAAAGTATCCTGCTGCCAGAACGCGAAGCAATTGCAGCACTTGAGCATCAGATGATGCTGCCGCCGACCGAAAGCGATCTTGTGCGCGAACATGCCAGCGTGGAAATTGTGAATGCCAGCGGCGTCGCGGATTTCTCACAGGTCGCGGCAGATCGGTTGGCGTGGGAAGGGTTTGTTCCGCGTATTTCGACGGAAGCCGCACCTTACCAGCAAAACACGGTGATTTACGACTATACCGGACAGCGGAAAGGGAGCAGTCTGTCGGCACTTCAGGCAGCACTGCGTGTGAGTGACGAAAACATTATCCCGCAGCCCGATCCCAACCGGATTGTCGATTTCCGTGTCGTTATCGGAAATGCATACTATTCATGCACGTATAACGTTGTCCAACCGGGGCAGTAGCATCATTACAATATGACAGGATGAACACTCCCGGAGGTTAGCTCGATCACATGCGCGGTGAATTTATCAATGTTATCGACCGGAAATCGTGCCGTGATCGTGACATCACCCGCGAATGTCTCCTCTATATCAACCGCTTCATATTGAGTCAGCAGTTTATGGAGCGGTTGATAAAACGTGTATGGCGCGTCAAACCCGACCGTTTTCCGGTCGATCTTACGCTGTGTGTGTGTGCCAGCTAATCCCACCTGTGCTGCTTCAGTATAGGCGCGCACAAGTCCACCTGTGCCGAGCAGTGTTCCGCCAAAATATCTCGTTACGACGACCAACGTATCACCGATATCGACGCCGCGTAGCACCGCCATCACAGGAGGACCAGCCGTGCCGGATGGCTCACCGTCATCACTCATGCTTTCGATGATCGATTTGCCATAGCCGACGCGATACGCGTAGACATGATGCGAAGCATCGTGCATCTCGGCGCGAACTGCCGCGAGTGATGTACGCGCAGTGTCTACATCGGGCGCATACGAGATCGTGGCGATAAATCGCGAATTGACGACGACAATTTCAGTGCGAAACGTCTCTGCGGGAACTAAATAGCCAAATGCCATAAGGTTAGGACGCCGGGTTAGTCATTACGTAATGACGAAATACAGGTGGCTCAATCGATAAGGACTGCTGCGCCGAATCAACTTGAAGCAGCCGTTTTTGAACCAACATCGAGACAGTAAATTCCGCTTCTTCCGTCTTTTGATAAGGAACGAGCTGCGCGGCGGCTTTCAATACATAATGTTCAGCCGGAGTTAGACTTTTCCAAATCGTCGCGCATTCTGTGCGAATTGGATGGCGGGTGATGAGCGCCGCCGCTAATGCATCCGTTGATGAGCCTCCCCAATTGACGTTCGGAAGGGTATCCATGACGGTAAAGACCGCGCGCAAAAGCCCCGCGTAACGTCCGGTCACACGCTGAATCGCTTGCGAAACGACAGGCGCAAGCGATTTTCCTTGCCGCACCATTAGTTCATCGACCATGGCTTGGCTATCCGCCGCGTTATACGGTCCGACATAATACGTACCATCAGTGAAAAGCTCTGCAAAAGGCTCGATTAACTGCGCGTCAATGTTATAGCGCTCAATCAATACCGAAATCGGTTCGCGCGAGAAGGTTAGAAACAAGAGATTGCGTTTGTACATATCACGTACACCGCGCAGCGTTTGGAAGAATTTGACTGGCAGTCGTGCGACCAGTTCCTCAAATTCATCGAGCATAAAAACGATTTTGACTTTACTCCGAAAGAAGATACTCATCCCCATTTCGAAGTATCGCAGCCCCATGTATTGATAGATTGGATTCGTGCCATCCTGAAGCAAACGATATAAATCATAGAAGCGCTGCGCGTCATCGCTAGACAGCATATCGAACGGGTAGAGCGCCATATACAGGCGGTGCATGAGGAGTTCATAGCCAGCCCAACATCGGAACGCATCTGTCGGATCGGCTGGGAATGCGCCAAGTAGGTTAGCATCAACATTAATGGGATAGAACAATTCCGCTTTTGCGCCGCGATGATACTTCTGCACCTCAGGATCGGTTAAGTGCTGCAAGAGATTTGATTTGCCGACGCTCCCTACGCCAACCAGTGAGCAAGACAAGCCCGCTGACCAGCGCTGCATTACCGGATTGATCTCCTCTTTGCGAAAATCGAGTGCATATTTGCGTTGAGTCATGATCAGCCTCATACCGCCCTAAAGTTGATGATTGAAAATCGTACCTCAAAGACGAGAATAGAGGCATCCACAATTTTGACATGTTGATAAGCAGGATACATGAAGCGCGATTACAAGTACTACGATTTCGTCGTGGCATTGTTCGTTACCGTTTTGCTGCTCAGTAATCTACTCAGCAGCGCAAAGATCATCGACCTTGGGGTGTCAGTTGGTCCTGTCGCGCTGATCTTCGATGCTGGGACACTTGTCTTTCCCATTGCTTATATCTTTGGCGATATTCTGACGGAGATTTACGGGTATCGCCGTTCGCGTCGTGTGATCTGGTCAGGATTTCTCGCAACTGCATTGATGGCATTCTTTGTTTGGTTGGCGGGTGCGCTGCCGGGTGAATCGAGTTGGCAAGGCTTCGCAGGGGATCAAGCCTTCAATGCGATTCTGGGTGGTGTGAGTGGACTTGCCATTGCCAGCCTACTTGCTTACTTTGTGGGGGAATTCACAAACAGTTATGTATTAGCGCGCTTGAAAGTTGCAACACAAGGTCGATACCTTTGGACTCGAACGATCGGAAGTACGTTAGTCGGTCAAGCTGTAGATACGGTGATGTTCTTTATCGTTGCTACGGCGCTGGGGGTTTTTGCATGGGAGTTGTTCTTTTCATTGGTGTTGACCAACTATCTGTTCAAAGTTGGGATTGAGGTGGTGTTTACACCAATCACGATTCGAGTCATTGCAATCTTGAAGAAAGCCGAAAATGAAGATGTCTATGACGTTGGAACAAACTTCAACCCATTTCGATTGGATGTGTAGTTGTTGCTGATTAGGCAGTGATAAGAGCACTTATCACGAGTATTCGACAGGGTATCAAATTCCGTGATCTGGCGCGTGATTAAAAACTTGACATGAGAATATGGGGAGAGGTCGTAAGCGGCGTACTGCGCTTTTGGTCGAAATCTCGCTACAATAGCGGAAAGCTTTCTTCCAGAGGCGTTGTGATGTTCAGACTTCCGCTTTTCCCCCTCAATACCGTCCTGTTCCCCATGACCCCTGTACGACTCCACATTTTCGAAGAACGTTATCGGTTGATGATTGGTAAATGTGTTGAAAACCGTGAGCCGTTCGGAGTGGTCGCGCTTCGGCATGGCGCAGAAGTGGAAAGTCTGGGGGCACAAGCTGATCCGTACGCGATCGGATGCACAGCACTGATTACCGAACATCAGCGGCTCTACGATGGTCGCATGAATATTGTCGCAATGGGTCAGCAGCGTTTTCGTATTTTGCAATTGGATCGTTCACAGCCTTATCTACAGGGCATTGTCGAACCACTCCCGATCGATCTGACCCCAACACCGGAATTGATCAGTATAGGCAACAAGCTCCGCCCGTGGTTGGAACGCTATTTCCGTCTGCTCGTACGTGCTGAAAATATCGAGCTTGATGCACAGAATTTGCCGACCAACCCGGTTGAACTTAGTTTTCTTTCGGCATCTATCCTCCGTGTGTCGCTTCCGGAAAAGCAAAAACTACTTGCCTCCGATACAATGCTTGATCTGATGCGAAAACTCATCCCTTACTATCGAAAAGAAGCCACGCTGCTTGAGTTGATGCTTGCTCCCGAACGCGTGCGAGAAGAAGGTCCGTTTTCGCTGAATTAGCATTTGTCAACAACAGGATAGGATCATGCCGCCGTCATCTCACTGGCTTGCCGAACAAGCCGATCTCACCTTCACGCGTCTACTACCCCGCCTGAAACCTCTTCTTGACACGCATTCGACGGGTAATCAATTTCTAGAACGCCTGCGTGAGTACTTCCCAGATATCTTCCGCCTCCTGCATGAGCTTTACGGTACACAATACGACTTCTTCTATCATCTTGAACAACTCCTTCATGATGTTGCGCTGATCGCCCTTGATCGCTCGGAGGAACTGCGCACGCTCGATCAAAGTCGTGAAGCGGCTCCGCTCTGGTTCCAATCAGAAGCCATGATGGGTGCGGTCTGCTACGTCGATCGCTTTGCGGACACACTGCATGGCATTCGTGAACAGATCCCGTATTTTCGAGAACTTGGGATTACATACCTTCACCTAATGCCGCTGTTCAAATCTCCGGAAGCAAACAGCGATGGTGGTTACGCAGTGAGCAGTTTCCGTGAAGTGAATCCCCAATTGGGCACAATGGCAGAACTGGCGGAATTGGCACGTGAACTGCGCGCTAACGGAATCAGCCTTGTTCTTGATTTTGTCTTTAACCACACCTCCGATGAGCACGACTGGGCAAAGCTCGCTATCGCCGGGAACAAACGTTACCAAGAGTTCTATTGGTGGTTTGAGGATCGCACACTGCCGGATCAATACGAACGGCATCTGCGTGAAATTTTCCCGGAACAAGCCCCCGGCAGTTTTACATGGCGCGAAGATATTCAAAAGTGGGTATGGACGACATTCTACCCGTTCCAATGGGATTTAAACTATCAGAACCCCGATGTGTTCCGCGCCATGCTGTGTGAGATTTTGTTTTTGGCAAATCAAGGGGTCGAAATCCTACGATTAGACGCAGTTCCTTTTGTGTGGAAGCGTTTAGGAACGAACTGTGAAAACCTTCCGGAAGCCCATATCATCATTCAAGCGCTGAATGCGCTGGTTCGAGTAGCTGCTCCAGCGCTTCTATTCAAATCCGAAGCGATTGTTCATCCGCGAGACGTTCGCAGCTATATTAGTGGTCGTGAATGCCAGATTTCGTATAACCCGATCATGATGGTGTCAATCTGGGAAGCACTTGCAACGCGCGAAACATTTTTCTTTCGCCATACCATGAACAAGCAGTATCAACTTCCTGATGATTGCACGTGGATCAACTATCTGCGGTCACATGATGACATTGGTTGGGGGTTTGCGGATGAAGACGCCGCAGAGGTCGGGATCAATGGCGGCGATCACCGCCACTTTCTAAACATGTTCTATGCTGATCGGTTTCCGGGGACTTTTGCGAAAGGGCTTCCTTTTAATTACAACCCGAAAACTGGCGATATGCGTATCAGCGGCACATTAGCGTCACTTGCCGGACTTGAGCGCGCACTCGAATCGGGTGATGAAGGTTGGATTGAGCGCACCATTGCCCGAATCGTGATGGCATTCGGACTCACATTGAGTGCGGGCGGTATTCCCTTGATTTATCTCGGTGACGAGATTGGTACACTGAACGATTATTCATATGGCGAAAATCCTGCCCACGCCGCCGACAATCGTTGGGTTCATCGCCCTCACGCGAATGCAGCGGCTTACGCGCGCCGCCTTGACCCTACATCTATCGAGGGACGGATTTATCAGCCGATCAAGCACCTGATCGACTTACGAAAGCGCACGCCATTGCTTGCAAATGGTCAGACTCGCTTTATTGAAACCGGGAATGCGCATGTGCTTGGGTTCATCCGGCATAATCGACTCCTTGTGCTGGCAAACTTCACCGAAGAGCCGCAAACGCCGGATGTCCATGCTATTCACGCCGAAGGCTATGATCCGATTGGCACAGAAGATTTGATCACCGGAACGAAGATTCTCTCGCCGGTGCAAATCGAACTCGCACCTTATCAGATTGTCTGGTTGGAACGCACCAATACATAAATTCTTGGATGCAGTCCACGCAGTGTAATTCGCAGCTCCTGCTCGAGTGTCCAATCGGGATTTCCGCGCAGGAGCTGTTCCATTAAGCGTATTTCGTGCGTAATTGCCACAAAACGCGCTTCAGGTCGTGCGATCCGCGCCGCCTCTCGCAGAATATACGGATAAAGCTCCTGATTTTCCTCGTGTGACCCAACATTTTGACCAAACGGCAGATCGGCTGTAATCGCACTGACCGAGCCGCTCGCAAGCGGTGTCCGCTGGAGATCGGCTCGAATCAATGTGATCGGCTGCTGACCGCTCGCTTCGATATTCTTTCGACTGCATGCGAGGAGCTGCGGATTGTGATCGATCCCGATGAGGTGATTAAAACGTCCCGCAGCGGCACGTTCGATCAAAAGCGTGCCCGATCCGCAGCCAAGATTTACATAAACATCGTCGTCGCTCGGCTGCGTAAGTCGCGCCATCGCGTGAGCCGCTGTGGCATTTAGGGCGGCTTCGTAGCTGCAAACACGCCAGTAGCGAGTTGCAAGCGGGCGTGGTGTTAAGCGTACGAGCGTATCCCATCCCTCCCGCGCTGGTGATGGCAGCAGCCGAATCCAGAGATCGCCTTTGTCAGAGTCTTGTAATCGGGTTCGTGCTGCAATCTCAGTCCGGATGCGCTGCATCACACTGGTTTCCGAGCCCGCCGCCGCCAACGTGAACGATCGAAATGTTCCGGGTGGATTAACACTTACAACGGCTTCGATCTGCGAAATCAGCCGCCGCCAATGCGCATCCCCCAACAGTGCTTTTGGGCGAGGAATCGCATAATGCTGGACACTATAAACATTCTGGGACAGCTTCAAGCGTGATAGCTGCGATCCGTCACTCTCAAGCGTAAATTCGAGTTGATCAGGATTTGTAATGCGCAGCCCTTTGGCGAAGCGAGTTCTCAATTCAGAAAGCGCCATCGCTTCCAAGCCTTCCAGCGGATCAAGCTGGTAAGCGTTGGGAGAACGTTCGGAAATAGGTGGGGTGTATGGTTGTTTTTTCACGGTTTGGTTGAGGATTTGTTCAATGCTTCAGTTTACAATCGGTTCTGGTATCTTTGAAAGATGCAGCTTCAGCGAAGGAGTACTCTATGCGGCGTTTGCTCAATAATCTGCTGTGCTTCATCCTCATTTTTCTGGCGATCAGCGCGGTTATTTCTGCACAGGAAGAAACAGGAGTCACCGCACAGGCATTTCGCACCGTCAACGTGCGTCAGGGACCCGGAACTCAGTTTGATGTGATCGGTCAGCTCGAAAGTGGCGACATCGTACCCGTGATCGGGCGAAGTGATTCCGAGAACAACTGGCTCTTGATCGAGTTTGGCGAAATACAGGGTTGGGTTGCCTTCTTCACCGTCACAGTATCCGGTAATGTCAACGGGCTGGACATCATCAATTTGCAGGTGGTCAGCGAACCCCAATCACCTCCAGCGGGCGGGTCACTTCCTTTTGTAGCCGAGAGTGAGATTGCTACAGGTGATCCGTATATCACCGCATACCGGCGGATCAATGTGCGATTAGGCCCAAGCAGCGAATTCGGACGTCTCGGCTACATGAATCCCGGAAATGTCGCCGACATCACAGGAATTAGTGATGATGGCGAATGGATCAGGGTCAATTTTGAGGGTCAAATCGGATGGGTGGCGTTCTTCGTCGTAACGGTAAACGGCAGTCTTGATCAAGTACCGGTGATCGTCATCGAGCATTCACCGCGCACACCAGCTCCGACCCCAACTCGCACCCCTGCTCCGCTCGACATTCGTCTTGAGACGAGTTTCAATACCAATTTACGCTCCGAGCCCGATTTCAACGCACCGGTTATCGGAACAATCCCATACAGCACGCAGCTTCAGATCGAAGCGCGCACAGAAAACAATGTATGGCTGCGTGTTACCTATCAAGGGCAAACCGGATGGGTTGTGGCGTCGTTGGTGCAGATTATTCGCCCGTATTCCGGGCAGCGCCTTGAGCAGCTCCCGGTAGGCGGGTAACGCTTGACAATGGGCGGTGCAGACTTCTGCGCCGCCCATCTCACTGATTCCGATCAGCCGCCATAAGAGTTGGGCATGTCATTGACGACAGCGGCAATATACGGTTCACCCGCTTGTACTTCAACCGCTTTATCCTCGCTGATAACATGCTGTCCTTTGTGATACAGCACATCGTTGAAACCATCGTAGCGATACCGCCGATTCACCCAGCCGTACAGCTTATGTTGGAAGACGACATTGAATTGTACCGCTTCGTCTTCTTCAATCACTTTCTGATCAACGATCCAAACCGGAGCATACTGCTCCAAGTGGGTTCGGGTCGCATCATCACGCCGCTTGAGCAGCAGTTCTACATTCGCCATCATAACCCTCTACAACGAAGTGTGAGCATCACAAGCAGTGATTGTAACGAAGCAGACCATTGATGAGCAAGGATGATCGGATTGGACTGCGTGTTACGTGCGCTCAACGCGTTATAATCTGCTGACTTTGTTTCCCCACACCCTTGTGAAGGTCAAACGAAATGCCACGCGCTTTGTTAAGCGTACACGACAAAACCAATCTCACGAGTTTTGCATCCCAATTAGTTGCCTATGGATGGGACTTGGTCGCAAGCGGAGGCACCGAGCGCGCATTACGTGATGCTGGGCTTCCCGTCACTTCCGTTGATCAACTCACCGGAGTACCTTCTATGCTCGGTGGGCGTGTCAAAACGCTGCATCCGGCGGTTCACGCGGGTATTTTGGCGCGTGACACCGATGATGATTTTGCGGAACTGCGCGATGCGGGTTATGCGCCTATCAACATGGTCGTCTGCAATCTTTACCCGTTTCAAGAGACAGTTAGCAGCGCGAACGTCTCGTTGCAGGACGCGATTGAGCAAATTGATATTGGCGGCGTCACCTTGATTCGTGGCGCGGCGAAGAACTTCATGCGGGTGATCGTTGTTTGTTCACCAGCAGACTATGATTCAATTCTCAAGCAGCTTGAGCAGTCCGGTCAGATTGACTTGGCAACCCGTCGCGATCTTGCCATAAAAGCATTTGCCCACACTCGCGATTACGATACCGCAATCCACGCATTCTTATCTCAAGACAGCACGCACACGGCAGCCACGACTTCTGACGAACTACCCGATCAGCTTTCGATCGGTGTTACGCGCGCCAGTGATCTCCGTTATGGCGAAAATCCTCACCAACATGCCGCTTATTACAGCCGCAGCGGAAAATCCGATCCGCTTGGCGGAACAGTGTTGGGTGGTAAGGCACTGTCATACAACAATATCCTCGATCTAGATGCGGCATGGAGGACAATTAGCAGTTTCAACGACTCAACCGTTGTCATCGTTAAACATCTCGCGCCGTGTGGTATCGCATCCAGCAAGACATTGGCAGCAGCCTTTCCCGAAGCACTCGCTAGTGATCCGGTTTCGGCTTTTGGCGGCGTGATTGCTGTGAACCGTCCTGTAGACGATGCTTTTGTCGAAGCGCTAGGCTCATTGTTCGTGGAAGCAATCGCAGCGCCGCAGTTCTCGCTTTCGGCACAAAACATACTCCACGAAAAACGCAAGAACTGCCGTCTGGTGCAAATCCCCGCCATGTACGACGGACGCGACCTCGAAATCCGCTCTGTGCATCGCGGCTTGCTGATTCAGACCGCCGATCTAGGCGATCCTGAGGGAACAAACTTCAAGACGATGACTCAGCGTCAGCCAACGCAGCAAGAAATCGAAGCACTTCGCTTTGCATGGAAGGCTGTACAGCACGTTAAATCCAATGCGATTGTGATCGCCAACCCCCATGCAACATTAGGAATCGGTGGTGGGTTGCCAAGTCGGGTTGATGCGGTCAAGATCGCCGTCGAAAAAGCCGGAGACAGAGCGCGAGGCGCAGTACTCGCATCTGACGCATTTTTCCCGTTCGCAGACGGTATTGATACGGCGGTTGCGGCGGGGATTACAGCAGTCATTCAGCCTGGCGGATCGATCCGTGACAGCGAAGTGATCGACGCTACGAACAAGGCGAATATTGTCATGGTCTTCACCAATGTGCGGCACTTCCGTCACTAAGCCGGGGAAAAAGGGACTTGCCAGCCGCATGGCTGACGAGTATACTTTTTCCAATAGTTGCCACCGTAGCTCAACGGTAGAGCATACGCTTCGTAAGCGTGAGGTTAAGGGTTCAAATCCCTTCGGTGGCTTTTATAACGCCCGTCACAGATCGCCTCTGTGCGGGCTTTTTTTTAGCTGTTTGAGGGTGGAGTGATGAGCAACATTCACGAACACCGCCAACGCCCCGTCACAATCGCGGTTGCGGGCGGCACAGGGTCGGGAAAAACGACGATCTCAATGGCAATTCTCGATCGAGTTGGTAGTCACAACATCGCTTATGTGCCACACGATGCTTACTACAAAGACTTGAGCAGCGTGCCACTCGCGGAACGCGGCTTCGCCAACTACGATCACCCGGACGCGCTCGAAACCTCTCTTATGAGGGAGCATATCCTTCGCCTTCAGTCATGGCATCGGGTGGAAATCCCCACCTACGATTACACGCAGCACCGCCGCGCCGCCGAAGTGCAGGTGATCCAACCTCAGCCAATCATCATGGTTGAAGGTATTCTTGTCCTTTCAGAAGCATCGCTGCGCCCTTTGTTTGATGTCAAGATTTATGTTGACGCAGACCCGGATATCCGGTTCATCCGGCGTTTGCAGCGTGATATTGTCGAGCGCGGGCGTACGGTCGAATCAGTCATCGCGCAGTATATGGCAACGGTGCGACCGATGCATCTGGAATTTGTTGAACCGAGCAAGCGCTACGCCGATGTGATTATCCCTGAAGGCGGCTCAAATACCGTTGCGATCGATATGGTATCCGCGCGTATTCAAGCATTGGTCAATACAGTCGTCCCTCCGCTCACCGAAGGGGATTGACCGCGTGCTTTTTGGGGTGCTATACTGAGTTTTAATCTCATAGTTATAGGCGTTGACTGAGAGAAGTATGAGAAGAATCGGGTGACAGAGGGTGGAGGTCGATGGGTTGAGACTCT
>CALBRY010000649.1 GCA_937927665.1 uncultured Chloroflexota bacterium | reverse complement strand
GATGTTGTAGGTTCCGCTTTTGTCGCCGCCCGTGCCGCATGTATCGAGCAAATTGCCGTCTACGCTGCTTGTCGGGACGCGGTGAGCATTGGCGCGCATCGCCCGCGCACTGCCGAGAATTTCGTCTTGTGTTTCGCCCTTCATCCGCAGCGCCATCAAGTATGCCGCGATCTGCGCGTCGGTTGCGCCGCCCGCCATGATCTGATTCATCACGGCTTCGGCTTCTTCCGCCTGCAAGTGACCGAAACGGCTGAGAATATCGATCGCCCGTTGAATATCCATGTCTACCCTGCCATCTCCGGTACTCGCACATCCAAGAAATTCTTCAAAAGCCGCGTTCCGCTTGTCGTCAAAATGCTTTCCGGGTGGAACTGCACGCCATACACCGGATAGGATGTGTGCTGCAACCCCATGATCTCGCCTTGATCGGTGAATGCTGTCACCTTGAGGCAATCGGGTAAGCTCGCTTCTTCGACGATCAAGCTGTGATAGCGTGTGGCTTCAAACGGCATGGGCAGCCCTGCAAACACACCGCCGCCTTTGTGATAAATCTGGCTGATTTTGCCGTGCATCTGGCGCGATGCGCGGCTGACTACGCCGCCGTAGACCTGACCGATCGCCTGATGACCGAGGCAAACACCCAAAATCGGCGTATGCGCACCCAATTCGCGGATGACTTCCAGCGATACGCCGCTTTCGTCCGGCGTGCCGGGTCCCGGTGAGATCACGATATGCGCCGGGTTGAGTCGGCGGATTTCGTCCAATGTGATCTGATCATTACGGACGACGCGCAGTTCAGCGCCCATTTCACCGAGCAGTTGAACAAGGTTGTAGGTAAAGCTGTCGTAATTGTCGATTACGAGGATCATCGATTCTCTTCCAGTTCTCCCACTGCGCTGCTTGGCAACCCTTCCAGATGGAGCGTGTCATCAACTGCCACGATCACCCATTTGCCATCATCATCGCAGCGGATTGTCGTTACGGACGTGTTATCCAGATCAACGCCTGTCGGGTCATAGGACGGGATCAGATCAACGAGCATGGTCAGGATCGCGGTGGTATGCGATACAACGGCGATCGTCTCGCCTTTGTTCTGCTTCATGATTTCGCGGAATGATTCGATCACACGCGTGCGCACCTCTGCCCGCGATTCTCCGCCCGGAATCTTGAAACTTTCCCGATCGGTAAGCAGCGCTTGATATTCCTCACCATACCATTCACGAATTTCGGTCAGCGTCAGCCCCTGCCACAGCCCCACCGAACGCTCACGCAGCCGCGCATCGTATACGGGTTCAAGTCCGGTTTCGCGGGCGATCGGATCGGCGGTTTCGACCGCACGCCGCAAATCGCTCGAATAAATCGCCTTGACGCCCATATGCCGAATAAACCGCGCAAGCGACGACGCCTGAGCTTTTCCGTTCGCGTTTAAGGGCACAGCTACCCAACCTTGCCAGCGTTCACGCTTGTTCCATTCGGTTTCGCCGGTACGGATGAAGATTACGCGCTTAATCATTTTGCCTATCCTTCGTTGTGGTTAGTCATCATCGTTTTTAAGTAAGACCTCCTTCAGCGCGGCTGATCGCTGCTGCCATCGCGCGCGCTTTGTGGAGCGTCTCATCGTATTCGGTAGCGGGTACGCTGTCCGCGACCAATCCCGCTCCGCTCTGGAAGTACACCATGTCACGCTGCATGAGCGCGGCGCGGATCGTAATACATGTGTCCATCGATCCGTCGTAGCTAAAGTATCCCACCGCGCCGCCATAAACACCGCGCCGGACTCCCTCTAATTCTTCGATGATTGTCATGGCGCGAACTTTCGGCGCGCCGCTCAATGTGCCCGCCGGGAAACAAGCGCGGAGCAGATCAAACGCGCTTAAACCGCGCCGGAGTTTGCCCTGCACATTGCTGACAATGTGCATGATGTGAGAATAGCGCTCGATGTACATCATATCGGTGACTTTGACCGTGCCGTAATCGCAGACGCGCCCCAAGTCGTTTCGCCCCAAGTCCACCAGCATGACATGTTCGGCGCGTTCTTTGGGATCGGCGAGGAGTTCTTCGGCGTTGTGGGCATCGGCAGCGGAATCGATGCCGCGCGGACGCGATCCGGCGATCGGGCGTGTCGTAGCGATTCCGTCTTCCAAGCGAACCATCATCTCAGGGGATGCGCCGACGAGCGTAAAATCCTCGCTGAAGCGGAGCAGGAACATATATGGTGAGGGGTTGGTCGCCCGCAGTGAGCGGTACAGCGTGAGCGATGAAGCGTTGGTTTTGCGGCTGAACCGCTGGCTTAA
>CALBRY010000648.1 GCA_937927665.1 uncultured Chloroflexota bacterium | reverse complement strand
CGTACTCGTCGCCGTGAACGTCCGCGTTGCCGTATTCGTCGCGGTAGCCGTGCGTGTGAACGTGCTCGTCGCCGTGTTGGTCGATGTGCCCGTGGACGTCGATGTGAACGTGCTTGTCGCCGTATTCGTCGCGGTGAACGTCGGCACCGAGGTACTTACCGGCTCATCAGTCGGGTTAATCGTACATGCCGGAGCAGCCACCGTAAACGTGGATTGACCATCACCAACGATGATGGCAGGACCACCCGCGCCGGGTGCCCATCCGCTGAAGACAACATACGCGAAGATCGACACGCCAGAATTCAGCGCGTAATCGGTTTCCAACTGTGTACCAAGCGCAGTATTCGTGCTGTTCACCGGCGAAATGTCAGATTCGCCCGAAACTGCCTGCCAGAACTGTGTACTGCCCTGACCAACAGATGGACCTGACCCGCCAAACCAAACTTCTTGGAGCAGTCTTCCGGAGTTCGTCGCCCAAACGATATTGAAGCGCTCGATGTATGCCGGGATCGTACGCAGGTTGGTAATCAGAAGGCGCGCCCACGAACGGCTCGCATTGCCGCCAGTACCAGAGAGCGAGATTTCAATGCCCGGTTCGGCGTAGCAGTCGAGAGTCGGCGTCGGAACAGGATCGATATCGATGTCGTAAACGCAGTCAGAACTGCCATCGATCGGGTTATTGATCGTCAGTGTAATGTTGCTCACGAACGGAGACATATCCAGCGGGCTGTCTGAGAACAGGATCGAGAATTTGTTCGATCCCGGGATCAGCGAAAGTTCGCCAACTCCGTTGAACGCGCCATCAGCACCGCCCACCCCAACATCCGTTGTCGTCGGCGCATCAGCACCCGCCCAAATCTCGCCCGTCGTGCCGCCAGCCATCAACAGCATGCTTGTGAGCGCAGAACTGGGATAAATGGCATCGTTACGCGACCATGTGACCTGTGCGCGCAGCAAGTCTGTCGGGTTGATGTAGGTATAGTTGAGATTGATATCAACCTGACTGGTTGACAAGAAGATCGGGTTGCCAACAACCGAAATCGTATCGCAGGTGAAAATGACAGTCGATGTCGCGGTCGGCGTGCCTGTGTTCGTCGGCGTGAACGTCCGCGAAGCAGTCGATGTGATCGTCGGTGTATTTGTCGGCGTCGGTGTGAATTCGTTGGTGAATGTTGCGGTCACCGTATAGGTGTAGGTCGCCGTCAACGTGAGCGTGTTGGTGTTCGTCGGCGATGGTGTGAGCGGCGTCGGCGGCGCAGGCGGCAGGTCTGCCGTAAGGAACGAGCCTTCGCTTGTGCGGAAGGTTTCGTTAATTGCCGTACGGCGCGCTTCCAACCGGAGATACGGTCCAAAGCCGAGCCAACCGACAATCGGCGTAATGAGTGGGTGGTTAAATGTCACCACCAGATTCACCACATCGCCGGGACCACCTGCATCCAACCACGGCATTCCGTTGTTCGGCGTTGCGGGATCGTCCAGCAAACAAACCGGGGCAAGCGGGCTATCCGTAAGTTCAAAATTCGTATCAAAGCGTGGATCGGTGAGTCCGTTTTCGCGGCGCGAAGAACAGATCATCACATCGAACCAACCCGGTTCAGTTGATCCGCGAAGCTGAGCGAACTGTGTTGTTGCAGCCCCCACAACCGCATCATACGGGCGGAACCACACGTAGTACCACGGAACGTCATCGAGGTTCGCCAGTGTCAGCGCCCCGTATGGGTTGGTGGTCGAAGTGGTGTACTGCTTGGGGAGGAGCATATTGCTCAGGTTGAACTGCGGATCGGCTTCCGACGGTCCGCCAAGCGCCAAACCTGCTGCCCCTTGCCGAGCTTCATTGTAGACGGAAAGAATACGAAGCAAGTCACGGCGGCGATTTTGATCACCGGGATCGTATGGATCGCAGTCTTCGTCTTCAAGCTCGCCATCAGAGGTATCAAAGTCACCGTACCACGTCGCATAAATGCTTTCCGGCGCGCCCCAGAACAGATTGATCTCGCGTCCACTGACTTCAATCGTGGAAACGGGGTTAGACGGGTCGCCAGCGATTTGTGCGCGACGGTTCTGATCGATTTGGGCATCGGTGTCGCCAACATCGATCAAGCACGGAACCATGGAGTCAGGATCATTCGCTGCCGGGTTCGCACCGATGAAACTCAACGTCGCGTCGTACAATTGTTCATCATACTGACCGGTCGTTGCATAGCGTGCAGCCGTGCGCGCCGCGTTTTCGAGGGTCAGAACAGCTTGAAATATGCGCCCAAATTCGATGATGCCAAAAACTAGCAGCAGCAGCACCGGGAGCGTCAGTGAGAACTCGACAAGGGTTTGCCCTTGTCGCCGCCTTCTATAGCGTTCCTGTTCTTCGTGCATCGGTTCCATTCGTCTGTCCTCAGCCGTACATCTTCCGCAGTCTAGCTACTGTGCAAGGCGCGTAAACATGCGCGATGCAATTTCATTGAACACCAGCGTCAATTCGCTGGCGGTTGCTGCCGCAAAGTAATTCCCGCAGCTAACGCGTGGAGGAAGCGGTTGATAGTCTTCGCGTCCCGCGCCACCCAAGTCTTCAATCGGTACTTCACATGCACCACGTGTTCCCCAAGGTGCGGCTGCCGAACCGGGGTCAACAACACCATTGCCAATACGACCGGGCATGTATGCCTGCCAGTAATCGCTGTCAATGCGCTGGTTATCGCCTACGTCTGCAATGTAGCGCAGCAGTTCTTCCGCGAGGTAGTCCACCACACGCACTTGACTGGTAAAGTCTTGTGGGTTGGCATCATAACCGCGCTGGCAGTTGTAATCGGTCGCGGCGCAAGCATAGCTCTCGATATTACCGTTCACGTCGTAGATCGCGTCGTAGTTCAAACCGAACCCGATCGTGAATACTGCCGGGAAGATCAAGTCTTGGCGCGATGTGCCTGTAGCCAAGTTGCGAACAGCGAGGAAGTCCGCCCAGTCGCGCGCATAGTCGTCAACGTCGTAGTACTCTTCGCACTCTGTATTGAGTGTATTGTCGAGCGCCACGCTAAGGGGCATCGCTGCTTGATTTTCCGTGCCGCAGAAGGTGCGGGTTTCCGGATAGATATCGAGACAGAATGGATAATACACGTCGCGTGTAAGTTCACCCGCCGTGCCGCCCGTTGACGGGTCAACACCGTAGGGGCACAAACCGAACGCGCCGTAGTCACCCGGCAGCGGCTCGTAGATCGCATGTGAGCCATATGTTGGGCTGTCGTATGTCCCGCCGATATGGAACGGGTCGGCTTGGTTTCCGAGCTGTGGCTCAGTCGAAGGAGGAGCACCGCGCACATTGAAACGCCCGATCGGGTCGCTTGCGCCTGCCGCACCAGAACTCAGCAGAACCATCAGCCACACGGAACCTTCGCGGCGTCCGTGGTCATTGAGCAGGTTATTCGCCTGACGCAGCGCGCCACCGATGTTACCGCCGGCGCACGATGCGCGGAATTCGTAAGCGTAGTTGCGCGGACGCCCCGATACGTAGCTGAGTACCCAGTTTGGCATCGAAAGCGGATCGTTGGTCGAAACATCATCGACGAGTGTATCGCGCACTGCGTAGCTGTTGCTGCGTTCAGCCAACGGGTCTAGCGGATTACCCGTGTACTTATAGGTGGCATAGGGTCCCGCAAAGCGAGGCGCTAACACCGCGAAGTCCATCGGGCAAGCCGTATTCACAGGCTGATCGACCGTTGTGTAGATCGTTTCGTTCATATAATCATCAAGATTGCTGAAGCAATCCGCGCCCGAAACCACACAATCCCAGTTGCCATCAAGATCGGTATCTTGATAGAAAGTGTCTTCTGCACGAACACCCAATATTGTGTTCAGCACTTCGTCCGCGCCGCGCCGTACCTGAACGCCGGTGTCTGGATCGACAAGGTTGGTCTGCGTTTCGATCATGGGCGTCTGGTCGCCGGTGCCGTCAGGATCGATCACGGTCGCCGTGCGGTCATAAGTGACAAAACTCACGCGGTCGCCGCGTAGGAAGTCGAGACGATCAAGGAAGCCTTGCGCCGCTTCACGCGCTTCACCGAAGGGTTGGCAGACGAGATCACTGAAGTCCCAGTCAGCATTCGGGTCATTGCAGCACGCGAAATAATCGAACGACGGCACAAAACCGATGTACGGCAGCTCGACCAGTTGCTCGGAGGTCACCGGAGAATAGACCGTTCCGGTGGAGGTATCATGATTAAGGAACCACTGCTGTAATTCTGTTTCACTGGCAAACGGCGCAGGATCTGAACCGTCATCTTTCAGATATTCGTCAACCAGCCACTGGCGGCGAATACGTGCGCGCGAAATGTCGCTTGCGGGCCAAATACGAACGCGGCATGTCACGCTCGGCGGTTCACGATGGGTATTCGGATCGCTGTCCGGCGCGGCAGGATTTTCCGCAACCAGCCCTGTAGGAAGCCAACTGATCGGTTGGTACAACGATTCGGGGCAGTCATAGTTGGGTAGCGTGGCGGCATCCGGATGATAGGGAGGCGTCACAACTGTGAAACCATCCATGATGTCCGCTTGTGTCTGCGTGACTACAAACGTCCAGTCCCAACACGCCTCAATGGGAATTGGCGGATCGTAGGTTTCATCCGCATAGAGGCGAATATGGTTTTGATGGGGCGGCAGATAACGATAACCGTATCCGGCTCCCTGCCAGTCTGAATACTGCGTTTCGTTCAGCATCGCTTCCGAAACGTCGAAAACAAGCACAACGTCCAGAACAGCGGTCTGCGAAATTGCTTCGACCGTCAGAGTCACCGTTTCGTAGCCGAGCAGGTGCAAGAACGCCGTTGGGGCATCGATCTGCGCGGTCACGCGAACGAGTTTCAATTCGTCATCGGTGCATAGCTGCTCATACCGCATCAGGTCGATCGGATTGGCGGACGTATTAACGCTGCCATCCGATAAAAAGAGAGCCGTCCCGTCACGATCAACCGGATCACCGGCATCATTCCGGTAGCGCTGAACACGGCAGGTTTCGACCAGCACCGTCGTAGGATCAATCCCGTACACTTCGATGAATTGACGTGCCGCGAGGTTCAACTGCGCGACGCTTGCCGCTTCACCGATGACATCATCCGTCGTATCAATCGGATCACCTTCATCGTCCGGCACCCGGCGCATTTGACCTGCCGCCGCAACCGCCGCGGCGTCAACCGCACGGCTGAGACTGCTGTATCGAACAAAAAGCAGCGAAATGTCCGTAACGATGCCGACAAAACCGAGCAGCGCAATCATTGCCATCGCTAACAAGATGATGGATTGACCGCTTTGGAGGCGTCCTCGCCCGTTTTTTCTAAAAGGTCGTCGTAAACGTGCCATCCAGCACCCTCACTCCGCTAATCCACAAATTCAATGAAGGGGTCAACCGTCGGAAGCGGGAACATCGCCCATAAGTGCAGGTCGGGCTTACCGTCTCGCTCGAAGGCTTCAAACACAGGTGATAGAACCGGAATCTCAAGGAGCATTTCGTGTTCCCAGTAAACTTCCACCAGTACAAGTCCTTGACTGGGGATCATTCGGCGCTCAGCAGGATCGGTCAAATCATAGTTGGGAAGATTGAGAATATCTTCAATTCGAGCAATATCCCACTCACTACCGATGCATCCTGTGCCGGGTATTTCATGATTTCCATACCACTGAAACCCAACCTGTCGTTCGGCGGTTGCGGTGGAAAGAGGCGCGAGATCAAACCCATTGATTTCAGAGAAATTCGCATTGAAGTCGTAGAACGCAGTATTCGTTGCGACAAGCTCGGTATCACGCGTGTCAAGCTGGTTGTTCACGTTGAAATCGAACGGGTCACGGACATCGAAGGCGTCGGCATCAAGCGTAAAATCAGGCGCGAGATGGCATTCGTTGACATTGGTGGGATAGCGCCCAACCACAAGGAGCTGAGGCAGGTCTGCCACAATTGGACGCGCAGCGGGATTGGTGTAATCCGCTTCCATGATCTCCACAGAAAACGCCGAGATGATAATGTCATCGACATGGTTATACGGGTCAAGCCGGGTCGGCAGACGATTACGCATGTTTGGGAGTGAAATCAGCATGCGGCAAACCACATCGGTATAAAAACCAAGGACTAAATTGCTGCAACCAGTATAGGTTGGCTCTGCAACAGGCGGTTCTGGCGGCTGCCCTTGAATAGGCATGGGCCATGTTTCACGCACAGCTAAGCGTAGATTTGCTTCAGCAACTTCTTGTCCCACCGTGTAGGGAATTTCGTATGAAAGTGCGACATTGTCGTTTGGTACGGGGCTGGAACGATTATCCCATTCCAGCGGAGAGCGGTCATCCTGAAGCGTCGTTGCATAACGCGCTCCCATGCGGGTGACGTCCAGTAAATTCAAGTAGGTGTTCGCGAGCCAGCCGATTTCCACCAGACCAGCAAACATAATCAGTAGAAGCGGGGTAAGCAGTGTCATTTCGACAAGACTTTGCCCGCGTGGATGCCGCTGTTCACCCGATCGAGGGGCGTTAACAACAGGTGCGCCATCCAGGATCTTGATTAGCTGTTTCCAGACGCTTTTGCCCATGACCCTTGCGTGATCCCTTTCTCTCCCATACCTGAGTGTACCATAGCGTAATCTGGTTCGGAGTTCGGTAAGTGTGCAGAAGTTGATAGAGAATTGTCCGAAGTTTCCCCGATCATATGCAGTTCGTGCTGGAAATAAAAAGGCGACCTTTGGGGGAGGTCGCCTTTCGGTTTATTTTCTGTTTACGTTAACGGAGTGCAACTTCGTCGCCTATTTGTATTTCAGCTTTCACCACATACCCACGTCCATGCCGAGATTGAATGATCAAGGGGCGTTCGGGATCTTCTTCAACCTTACGGCGTAAATTGTGAATGTGGTTGCGTACTAAGGCGGCATCACCCACCCCATCCGGATATTTCCATACGTTCAAGAGTAGATCTTCGGTTGAGTATGCTTCCCCCGGAACGCGGCATAGATGCAGCAGGAGATCAAATTCAACCCGTGTCAGTGAAATCTCGCGATCGTTGACGAAAACGCGGTAACTGCTCGGCAAAATACGGATGGTAGGGTTTTGTCCACCCGAAATCTGGACGCTTCGGCGAATATGGGCACGAACACGCGCGGCGAGTTCACGCGGATAGATCGGCTTACGCAGAAAGTCATCACCACCTGCGTTGAGCGCTTCTACAGCAGTCTGTGTATCGCGTGTTGCGCTCAAAAACAGAATTGGAATGTTGCGTGTGGCGGGTAGTTCGCGCAGCTTTCGGCACAAATCAAAGCCATCAATATCCGGCAGCACAGCATCAACAATGACTAATTCAGGCGGATGAAAATCTACAGAGCGCAGCGCTTCGGCACTGTTCGCGGCACGCTGCACGATATACCCCTCGCGTCGCAGCGTCAGCTCAACCATATCAAGAATACCCGGGTCATCATCTACAATAAGGATGGTTGTCATATGGACACCAATTTCCGCCATTTAACATTCACGGCACACAAGCGCGTAATGATTTGAGTATAGCGGGAAATAATGCGTTGTTCGTACACAAATCATGAATTTTTCATGAATCACGCCAAATCACCCAACTATCAGCAATGAATAATCATTCATTTTTAATGAAAATTGCCAGTCTTGAGGGTGATATGATGCAAGAAATTTACAAAAGGATTGTGCTAACGCGAGGAGTTTCAGGATCCTTATTAATCGTTATACCAGTATATTTATTGTGCAAGTCCCTCTTCCACATTGGAAAAAGGGACTTGGCTTCACCACATTTTGACATTTAGCGCCGAACATCTACGTGTTAGAGATCATGTATCCAACACCGTGAATGGTGCGAATATAGCGGCGGCGGTTTTTCTTCTCCAGTTTTGCGCGCAAGTTACGGATATGCGCGCGCACCAAATCCGGATCGCCCGTCCCCTGTGGGTATTCCCATACCGCCTGAAGCAGATGTCCCGGCGACAGCGCTTGATCAGGATGTTCCATCAAATAACGCAGCAGTTTGTGTTCTGTCATGGTGAGTTGGACAGTTTCATCTGCGGCGCACGCCTGAAACGTCTCTGAATCGAGTCGCAGATCGCCGATTTCCAAACTCGCTTTGGCGTTCTTCTCGCGAGTTCCACGTCTGAGCAGCGCGCTGATGCGCGCACGCAGTTCAGGGAGCTCAAACGGTTTAACCACGTAATCGTCTGCTCCTGCGTCGAGTCCGGTTACGATGTCGTCCACATTCCCTTTTGCCGTTAAGAACAAAATGGGCAAGGTGATGAAACGGGGATCGCGCCGCAGACGACGGCAAAGGGTAACACCGTCCATCTCCGGCATAATGATGTCGAGAATGAGCAGATCCGGTTTATGTTTCTCAAGCAGTTGAAGCGCCTTGATGCTGGAATTGATCAGTGTCATTTCATACTGCTCATGTTCCAACACACGACCTACTGTTTGCAGCACTTCGTTCTCGTCATCTACGGCAAAGATGTGTGCCACGATCATTTACTCCTTGACTAGCGGGAGGCGAACAATAAAGCGGCTCCCCGTACCCACGCGACTTTCAACACGAACACTTCCACCAATCCGATCGAGAATCTGCCGACAGATGTGCAATCCCAAGCCCGTGCCTTCACCAGCAGGTTTTGTAGTAAAGAATGGCTCGAAAATCCGATCGAGATTTTCGGCGGGGATTCCTATCCCATTATCCCAGACAATGACTTCCACCTGATCATCGGTAGTTCGATCCTGCACAATCACGCCCATTGCGCCGCGTTTGCGACCACGAAGGGCATCATGCGCGTTTAGTAGTAAATTCAACCACAGATCATTCAAATCTTCACGCACCGCGACCATGAAAGGTGTACCGTTGACATTGATTTCCGATCGAACCTCGATTCCTTCGCGTTGAACATGGGCGCGTATCAGAAGCAGTGTCTCCTCAATCGTTTCCACAAGGTTGACGGTCTGGACGCTCAAAGTACGTTCTTTGTGTACCGTCGTTAACAACCGCCGCACCACTGCCGCCGCCCGCTTGCCGCTCCGAAGGATTGCTTCCAGCGCTTCGCGAGATTTATCATCTACAGATGATTTTAACAGGAGAAGTTCTGCATCTAAAACGATTGTTGTTAGAGGATTATTCACCTGATGGGCGACGGCACCCGCCAATTCCCCCATCGCTGATAGGCGCGCAGCCCCAACAAGCCGCTCCTGTGCTGTTTTCAAATCTTGATAGCTTGCCTTCAACTGCCGGATCAGCTCGGCATTCTTGATAGCAGTCGATGCCTGAGCCGCTACACCCATCGCCAACTGAGTTTCGCGTTCGCTGAATGCACGGGTACGCTCCGTATCGATGATCAGCATAAAGCCAACCGTCTCGCCTTGCGAGGTCAGCGGAACGCCAAGCATTGACCGCCCGTTGACCGCCTCCAGCATCGCTTGTGTGCCGAGTGTACTGGTATCGCCATTGGCGGAGGCACGAATGAACTTTTGATCGCGCAGTGTTTCCAGCGAACCACCAAACAGATTCAAGGCAGGATCGATATACGGTTCTTCCAGCCATGTCGCTCTGCCCATACTAATCAGGGTGAGCAGGGAACGCCGATCTTGACCCAACAACGCAAATTCTACCCAGTCTGACTTAAGAATCAGATTCACGTCGTCCGCGCTGCGAAACTCCGAGCGGTGATAGATATCGCCGGAATGGACTTGAAGCGACAGCAGTTCGATGCCGATCGCCTGCGCTTTTTGAATTGCATCCAATGAGGGCGGCGTTTCTTGATGCTTAACATAATATGCCAGCACAAGACCGAGCGGCTGTCCATCGACCGCAACCGGAATTGTGACCAGTGACGCCGCACCGACGCGGTGCAGAAACTCAATTTCTTCGGCGATGCCCGGTCGAGCGACCGAGATCACCTGCACTTTTCCCCTCAAGGCGGCAGCCAGCCCCGGATGCGCTTTCAACGGCAGTTCCGGCGCGTAGCCTACACGCCACAGCGCACGCTGTGATCGTGCCCAGACGATCGGCGCATCGGACTCCCGCGAAGGTGTCCAATGGAAAATATCGACCCGCCCGCAGTTCAAAAGCAGACTGACCTGCTCACAGATGTTGATCATCGCTGTTTCGAGCGAAAGCGAAGAATTGATCTGCTGGCTTGCATTCACCAATGCGGATAAGTCATTGGTACGCTGCAGGTTCATGCTGTGAATGCGCGCATTTTCGATAGCAATCCCTGCATCCGCCGCGAGTTGTACCAATAGGTCTTGATGACGACGATTAAAAATCGTCTTCTTCTGACGATTGATTACGCCTAGAACGGCGATCCGCTTATCTTTCACCGTAATCGGAACATATAACAGCGCATTGATGTTTGATGACTGTTTATGTTTTCCCGCAGATCCCGGTGTAATCAGTGCTGGTTCGCCTGTTTGGTAAACCTGACTTGCCGTTGGATCGCTTTGTCTGCCCCGTGACACACTCGCGCTGTCCGCTGCGCCGACCTCTGCTTGTATGACAAGCTGCCCACTTTCGCCCTGCGGCATGAGCAGGATCGATTCTTCGGCGTCCGCAAGATGGCGTGCTGCCTGTACAGTGCGGTGAAGCACTTCGGTAAAATCCAATACTTCCAGCAGCGACCGCGAGAGGGTCAAAAGCATCTGAATTTCGTCATCGCGCCAAATGGATAGGCTCTTGGGCGCAGTATCTTGATTTTGATCGTCATCACTCCCATCCATGGATGGGAGTGGTATCCGCAGTGCTTCACTAAGTGCTTTCATCAATGGCGCACGCTCAAGTTGATCGATAAATACCACGCGTGAATGTTCGACGGCGTTCTGGGCAAAATGGAGCGAGACGGGCGTAGGGGTATATCCGATCAGCGCTACTGGAATTGACTCTTTACTGAGCGCGGTCAGTGTTCGATCGCCTGTTTTTCGATCGAACATAGCAGTATCGACAAGCACCGCATCAGGAGTTTGCGTCCGAATCATAAAAAGCGCATCACGATGCGAAAAGGCACTGATCACATCGTAATAACTACCGCTCAAAGCCGATTTCACTGTATGCGTTATATCGTAATTTCCCGCCGCAACCAGCAGTCTTGTCATTATCTCCGGCTATTCCTTTTTCGCTAAACGCTGACGGCGGCGCTCCAAATCATCATCTGCCGACGGTGAGTCAGGCGCTGGCGGTTTTGATTGACCTTGCTCATCCGCCGCCTCAATTTGCTCACTCATTCCTGTAACGGTCTCTCGCGCGCGGCGCAGAACATCCGATAAGCTGGGGAGCGGGGATGTACTTTCGGCAGGAGAAGCGTCCGATTGAGCGCGTTTCGCCGCATCAACCATCGCTTCAAGCTGTTCCACGCGTTCGACCAGCTCACCCGCCGCCGTCTGATGTTGATAGAGATCGCCTTGCAGCATCGCTAACCGCCGCTCTGACCGCCGGAGTTCAGCAATCAGTGACCGCGCGGCGTTTTCGTCACCGCGTTCAACCGCTGCATCCGCCGTTGAATCAAGTCGAACGATATCCGCTTCAAGCGCGGTGATCTGCTGGCGCAGTTTCTCTTCATATGCCATCGCATCGCGGATGCGCTCACGCATTGCCGCGATTTCGCTGTCAATATTCTTCCCCAGACGTCCCGGCGGCACAGCAGCAGAAGTATCCCCCGCGCGATCCCGATCACCGCCAACGAAATCATGCAGTCCGGCTCTGACCAGCGTATTCAGCTTCTTTAGCAAGTCCGCCAACGCTCGCATCCTTTCCGCATAGAGCGTCTTACATCTTAAGATAAGCTAACCCAGAAGGTCATGAATTTACTGTGAAAATACGCACCCGTTTCCCATTGTAATCCGAAAAATGATCATCGGGGTTCCTCCCGCCGATTCTGTGACAGAATTGTTTGTCCGAAACACAGGGCATAGGCGGGGATCGTCCGGATTTTCACCCGGCGTTTGATATGGGTAAGCGATCAGATACTCAGCGCCGCTGGATTCGATTAACGACCATAACGCTTCGGCGTCACGGATGATTGGAATCACTTGCGGGCTGATCAATCCGCCAATGTCCAGCATAGGACGCGGCGCGAAATATCCCACCGCGCCGATGTCGTGGATGGCGATTAATGTCTCCGGCGGGATATTCTCCGCGACCCATGCCGCCGCCATCACCATATCGCCATCAATGATAGCAACATCGCGTGTATAAGCATCGCGCCCCAAAGAAAGTGCAAAGGCGATAAAAACGATCGCGGTCGAAATGCTAACTCCCGCCCCGATCACCCGCCCGATCAGCGTTCGGCGGGAAGCTCGCACCCATTCGAGTGTCCCGATCACCCCCGCCGTGATCAATGCCGGAAGTGCCGGAATTACATAACGCCCATGCTGCATATCCAGTGGAAGCCATGCGGCATACAACGCGATCAGCGCGATGCCCCACCCGATCAGCAGCCAGCGAACCGGGCGCATTTTCGCGTCACCGTGCCGGATCGTGTTGATGACAAAGACGATCCAGCCGGGGATTAACAGGATTTGACCACCTGCCAACAGTGGCACGATCATTCGAATCAACCGCTCAAAATAACTTAGCTCAAACAGCGCCGCCGCTTGAGAACGTTTCGCCGCCGCCGTATTCGGGAGCAGTCCGCCTGTCAGGTTCAAGTTGTAGAGGAAATACGGTGCGGTCAGCAGTGTGAACATCGCCGCCGCCGCCGCAAAAAACATGATCAACTGACGAATGCCAGCACGCTTGAAGAATCGAACGATGATTACGAGGCCCGCCAGCGCCGCCAGTATGACCCCTTCCGGTCTAGTCAACATGAGCAGTGCGGCAAAACCGCCGAAATTCACACCACGACGCAGGCTCAGCGATTCGATATGGCTGACAGACGCGATCATCACCAACGTGAGGAGCGAAAACAGCGCGGTTTCCATCCCACTTGCCGCCGCCCAGATCAAATGCCACGCGGTGACCAATGCTAATCCGACCATCCATGCGCGCCGCCCATCCGGGATCAAATGCTTGGCGAGGAAAACTCCGGCAATTCCGGTTAATGCCAGCGCCAGCCCGCCGAGCATGTGCGTCCACAGCCGAAAATCAATGCTCAAGCGATAGCCAACCGACAGCAAAATCGTGTAGAGCGGTGATGTACTTGCGGCGCTCGGCTGACCGGGGAGAAATGACCACTCACCAAGTGTGCCTAAATTACGTCCGTAAGTCTGATGAATCCAACTGTCATCGAGGGGGAAATTTCCGCCGCCCGAAAGCACATAAAAATAAGTCCAGAGCGCGGCGATCACCGCCAACAGCGTGAACACAACCGAGCGGTTTTTCATCATTGGCGGACATCCACAAGTTGATAGAGGATCACATCACCTTCGCGCGCGATTTCGCGCAAAAAGTCGGGCGGCATTTCAAGGATCGTCCGCAGCGGCGCGGGCATCCCGTAGGATTCAATCACGACGTAATCGATCTGATAACGCTCCGCGATCTCCGCGATCACGTCCGGCGCTTCGTTGGGGATCACGACGCCGCCGAATCCGGTGAAATAGTAAAGCATCGCCGGATCATTGATCATTACGCGCGCATCGTCGATCGTTGCCGCGAACAGGGCCTCGCGCCGGTC
>CALBRY010000647.1 GCA_937927665.1 uncultured Chloroflexota bacterium | reverse complement strand
ATGGTTCACTTGTGCGCCGTTGGAGTTTGTTTCGGGAAGGGCGGCAAGCCTTCTTGGCTGCCTCCCCTCCCTTCTAACCTTTACTGTCGCCCCCTCAGCTGCTTCAGCGGGGAGGGGCGGGGGAGGGTTCACTTTTCTCCCCTCAAATCATCTGTAGGGACAGGGCATGCCTTGTCCTCGCTTTTGTCCCTCTCCCCTCCCTGCTTCAGCGGGGAGGGGCGGGGGAGGGGTTGCTTTTCTCCCCTTACATCATCTGTAAGGACAGGGCATGCCCTGTCCTCGCTTTTGCTACAACAGCGGGCGAATCACCCGATCAACATCGTCGTCGCTCACAATCGCGCCCTCAACCCGCGCCAGCGTCCAGCGTTCGTGGTGTTCGGCGTATTTCCCCGGCGGAATCGTCACGATCGGGCTGAGCGTCTCCAATTCGAGCATCCATGAGTTGGTGAAAATCTCAAGGCTGCTGCCCATATCGGCATACGGAACATGTTCGGTGTACTTGAACTGCTTCACGAACACCTGCTGATCATTCACATAAGCCGCCCACCCATTCGGGACGGACGCGCCGATCTTCTGCGGCGTACTCGCGTTGACATCCTGATGGATGAACAAATGCCGCTTCCCGAAGCGGAAACGCGCATCAGAAAGATCGGTGTATTTCCATAGGATGAGCGTCGAAGCGGGGAGCAGATCTTCGGGATGTGTGCCGCGCGGCGGCAGCGGAATGATCGCCATGCCGCCCGTCCGCATCACCGAAAGCGCCCACAGCGCAAGCGTGGCATCCCACATGCCTTGATTACGCAAACGATGAACAATTTCAACCCGTGGCACATCCGGGTGCAGAAAAATATCCATCTCCTTGACGATCTGCGTTCCCGCTTCCACCGGTTGGATCACGCGGACGAACTCGCCGTGATCTTCGATCGTGATCGGCGCGTTATCCGGTAAATTGGTGCGTCCGTCAACCTCTGGCGCGTGCCACAAACGATGACCGCCGTAAATATCCCATTTGCCGCGCGCAGCTTCCAGCGGATCGTTTACATAGAACACATTCTTTTCACCAACGAATCCGAAGTGCAAAATGCGCGTGCCAAAATCGGCGGCGATGATCAATTCGATCACCCCGTTGGATAGGCGGTAGCAGTTAGCTGATCCTTGATAGCGGATGGCTTCGATGTTCATGAGTTAATTTCCTCGCATGTGCGCGTCAAGGTATGTCGTTACCCACACGAGCGGCGCGTTCCAGTTGATCGTTATTTCGTTGGTTGACCATGATCCGATCACGTCAATATAACGCCGCGCCGCGCCAAGCGCGCTTACGCCCGCGTCAATCGCCGCCGGATCGGTCGGATTCCCGTTCGGACCGCCGGAGACTGCACCGGGCGGCGGCGGCGGGAAATCACCCTGATTCGCCCAGAAGCGGTGATGTGGATGCTCCAGAGCGCGCACGCCATAACCGGATATAAAACTGAAACTCAACGCATTGCGCCCCAGCAGATAATCCATACTTTCGGTGACGCCGTCTAGGTAACGCTGATCTTGGGTGAAATCATACGCCAGCGCAAGAATGATCGCGTTGTTCAGAACATCCGAACTCGAACCCCAATTGTAGTTGTTCGCATCAATCGAAACGCGATAGCCTTCGCTCGCGATCACCGCGAGATACGTATCCGCCGCTGTCACGATCTGCGCCTTCAGCCCGTCGATCTCGCTGCTGCTCAATCCGTTCGGAACAACCGTCAGCGAAATCGTGCCGAGCGCCGCCGTATCCCCCCAATACATCGAACCGGCAGAACCGCCGTAAGCATTCGGGAAGGCGCTAAAATACGGCGAGCCGGTCACGAAATCGCGGTATTCCTGCCCGCCCGTTGTGATGAACAATTCTGCTGCTGCCCAGTAGAACTCGTCATCAACATTGGTGTCATCATAATTGCCGCCGCCCGCGCCGGGGACATTCCCATACAGCAGGATCGGGTTATCGTTCGCGGCGCGCCATGCCCGTTCTGCGACCGTCAAACACCGCGCCGAGAAATCAGCATCAATTTCACGCCAGATGCGCGCACACTGCGCCGCAGTCGCCGCCACGTTGAGCGTTGCAGCCGTCGAAGGCGGCATCAAATAACGCCCGCCGGACGGACTCGAAAAATCGCTGTTGTTGTCAAATTCTGTCGGCGGCATCAGCGGCAAACCTGACCACTGCCCGTCGTGCAGCTTGTGATGCACCATGCCCGCCAGCGGTTGACCTTCGGGGACTTGCATCGCCATCAAAAATTCCATCTCCCAACGCGCCTCGTCAAGCAGATCAGAGACTCCGCTGCCGCTTTCGGGGATGTTCAGCGATCCATCGGGGAAGCTGTTCGGCAGACGCTCATGCAGGTTGAGCAGCGTCCACGCCGAAATACCACCGTTGACGACGTATTTCCCGTAATCGCCCGCGTCATACCAACCGCCGCGCGCATTGAGCGAATAATCGCACCCTTCCCATGCCACACCTTGCGGATCAGTCCCACGCCAGCACGTGACATCATCATCGGTCATGTGTCCGGCGGCGCGTGCCCATGCCCCCGCGTAAGCTTCTTCGAGTTCGATCCCGCTGCGATTGAGATAGAAATAACGCGCCGCATCAATCGGAAGCTGTGCATACAGGTCATCCGCGATCCGGAAGGGGTCGCTCATCACCGTATCGATCATCAAGACATACGTGCCGGGAGTCGTCACAGCCGAAAAATCGACGACTTGCACATAATCGCCCGATGCCGCATCCAACCGACCGGGAGACGTTAAGCCCGCCGTGACCTGTTCGCCCGTTGCGGCGTCGGTCAGCACCCAGACCGTACCATTGCTGCCCGTTCCGGCGAGCATGGCATATTTAGGCGCATTGGCGAAATAACCGAGTTGATTCAAGCTCACATGGCGTTCTGCCACAACTTCGACAGGGTCAGGGGGTTCGCTTGCTGTAGGAATATCCGTTCTACCGACTTCGTAGAAAAGTCCGCTGCCAAACAAACTGGGATTGCTCCATGAATTATCGCTGGTATCGGCAAGCGACCAGATCAGCTTTACATTGCGGTCTTGTTCCGTCGCGCCGTTTGCCTGTGCCTGAATGCCGATTTCCAGCCCATGTTCGGGGGTCACATCACCGAGCGGGAGAGCGGCTTCAAAGCCCCATCCGTTTTCGGTCGCAAACACATAAGCTTGCACGCCGCTTGATGTGCCGTTCGTGCCTGTTATGTTGAGCGCGGCGGGATCGGTGTTGCCGATATCGCTGGGCTTGATGTTGATCTGATAAATGCCGCTTTCATACGCGGTCGCGTAGCGATTTCCGCTCAAGTTCAAGTAGAACTCAAACGAATCCTCATTCCAGTAGTCGCCGCCGTGCATGCCCGTGATGATATTCGAGTCATCGCCGCGCATGAACACGTACACATTTTCCGCATCCGCCGCCACCGCGAAATCAAACGCCGTGTTTTGCGTCGGATCAGACCCGATCTGCGTACCGCGATCCACCGTGATCACCGGAACGCCCGCCCAATCATCAAGCGCCCCATCCAGCGTGATCGCCACCGGAAACGGAATGTACATCACCTGCCCGGTGATTTCTTCCGGCGCAAGCGCTTCTTGTGCAAACGCAGGCACCACGACGAAAACGGACAGCAACAGCATCACGAATAAACGTCTCATAGAAGTCACTCCTAAATCGACCAAATTTACATTCTCCTGTAGGGACAGGGCATGTCCTGCACTACATATGGAGCGTGTAACGCCTCTGCACCCCCTCTCTGCCAGCGGAGAGGGGGACGGGGGGTGAGGGCGCTCTCGTTTGCTCCCCTCTCCGAATTCGGGGAGGGGACGGGGGAGGGGTTGCTCTTCCCTGTTCTCCCCCTCCTCGTTACCGCACCGTCACATCCACCTCAC
>CALBRY010000646.1 GCA_937927665.1 uncultured Chloroflexota bacterium | reverse complement strand
ATCCAACGTCACGCCATCGACCCAATCCATGTAACAGATTGGGTAGCGGTTGCGGTTGACGACAATGCCTTCGCGTAGATAGACCACGCGCACGAAGACCTTGCGCCCCAGATTTTTACTCACAAACTCGCTGATCGCTTCATAGCGCTGTTCCAAGTCTTTCGGAAGCTGGTCAAATAGGCGCAGCGCCTTCCGCTCTTTCGAGGTTGGGTGTTCGATCTGGCATGTGATCGCAAACCCGCCGGAGTAGATTTTCGGTCCGCCCGTTTTTGCACGGACGGCTTCATATGGCTTCAACTCCTGTGGGATGATAAACGTCCCCAGATTGGTGAGTGCGCTTGTGTATTCTGCGCGGCTCGGCAGCGCCTGCATAATGGCGATGTTCCTTTACAGCTTTAACTTGAGAATTTGCTCAACGACATCAAGGCGGGTTTTTCGATCATAAATGTAATCCTGCGTTAATGACCAAAATGTCTTGACAGGCTCCGGAAGTGTGCCGCCATTCGCGTAGTAGTCGTTCCACAGCCGCTTGTAATCATCAAACACATCCCGCAGTGCGTGCTGTCGGTGTGCTTCGTTAATCGGTTCGGTAAAGTTAACCTGCGGCGGCGAGATAACTTCGACAAGGTATAAGAAGGCTTGCCACGTCACCATGTAGATACGCAGCAGGTAAAGATACTGCGTAATCGGCTTTTGATAGTGCGGCTTTGTGTCCCTCAATGTGGTGAAACAATTTGCAAGTGCCGCCCGAATCCTCACTTCCCATTCGCGGTAATCAACGTACCCCTGCGAGTCAGGAACTGATTGCACCCACTCTATACGATGCTGCCGATCGAATTTCGACCAGATATTGACGATATAGTCGCGTGCCGTTCCTGCCATATACGGCGCCTTTGTAAAGCCGGGGTCGTCCCAATCTTCAAGGCGCTTCAAGATGCGGCGAACTTCATCGTTATAACGTCGCATCTCGTTGGTACTCACTTCAAACCAGTACTGCGGATTCATACTCGGTGCGGACTGGGTGACTGAATTGGAAGGATTCTGAGCGTTTTCAGGCGGCAGTGTATTCGGCTTAGGCGGCAGTGTTTGAGAGCCGTGCTTGCCCTGCTGCTTACGCCTGAGTTCACGTCGAAGCTCTTTTTCGCGTAGAGCCGCTTCGTATTTTTCTGGATCGTCCTTAAAATCGCTCTCCAGATCGCCAAAACCGCCTGTTTCTGAAAGTGTACTGACCGGGCGTACAGGAGGATCCGTCGGCGCGGCAGCAGGCGGTTGAGTTACAACGCGCGACATTTTCTGGTATGTGTCGCCGTCATACTCATTCACATCGGGCGGCGCGGACGGACGAAGCACACCCTTCATATCGACCGGATTTTCGGCGGGAGGTGCTTCCGGCGGTTGGACGGCTGGCAGTTCCGGTTGCCATGCCGTTTGAGGTGGTGTTAGGTTAGCGGAATTCGCAAACGGGTATTTTGCGCTCGGCGTTTGGCGGTTAGGCGCGTCGTCCGGTGCTGTGTTCGCTGGCGCGGGTGGCGGCGTGGTTGGCGCGAGTGGCCCATCGTCTTCGACAAGTTCCACTAACGGCGGAAAGGTCTGCGGCTCATATGGATAGACTTCGTAAGGCGCAGTCACCCCTTCTGTAGCGGTTGTAAAGCGCACCCGAATCAGCGTGATGTCGTCGTTCTTCAAGCGCCCGAATGCTTTCGGGTTATCCTTTGTGCGCCGCTTCGCTGCCCACTCCGCAAATTCCTTATCCTGTTTCGGTTTGCGGAACGGTCTCCCTTTAATAAACAATCCGGCGGAATGTTCGATCTCGTTCAACTGCTCCGTCGTTCTATCCGAACGCTCGAAATAATCCACCAGATACAAAAAATACGCCGCAATCGCATCCGTCATCAACAGAAAAACATCATCTTCCGGATCAAACGAGCCTTCGGCATACGCATCGTCACGATCCAGCGGTTTCCAGATGTAGGTGTCTTGTTCGGCGCGGGAGCTTGTTACGAGAATCGGATTATTTCCAAATGTCTCCCCGGTCATGTGGCGGAATGGACGATTACGGTTGAGTCCATCGCCGCTGAACTGAAACACCATCGTATCGCCGAGCGCGGCGGCTTTCCACGTATGCTGCACCGTGTCGAATTCCATCAGCAGCAGAGTTGCAGCTTGTGTAGTATTGAGCAGTCCGTTTTTCACGCGCAGATGGCGCATGCTCCCCGGTTTGTATCCGCTCAGGACTTCGTGGATCACCCGCGTGTTCCAACTATCCGCCGCCTGCGCTGTAAATTCGCGAATATCCTGAAAATCCTGCCGCACCGGAACATGGGAAGAAATAAACGATTCGACTAGATGTCGCGCCCACAACTGCGAAAAGCTCGATCCGGTTGCACCATCCGCGACGGCAACGCGCCAAATCGGGGGAAGATCGCGCAGAGTTCCAATTCCGGTACGCTCGGAAAGCACGCTCCGATCTGCGTCTTTGGCGATGCGAACGACCGGCACGCCATCGATCGCGAAGGCATCCTCAAACTGATCAAATCGGTTGCCTTCTTTTTGCTCAAAGAAAACATTGTACTGCACAGCCAACGGTGAGGACTGGGATTTTCCTGTCATCGCGCTCTCTCATGACTCTGAAGGTTTCGCGGGCAAGGAGAGCAGAGCGCACCGGATGATGCGCCCTGCACCAAACATGACCTGCGGAAATCAGTTGTTGTCCGTCGGCGGACGTGTACCGATTTCTAGGAACAGGATCATCTTTTCAATGTTGGCGTTATAGACAAATGCACGGGCGTTCGGCTGAATCGGCACGCCCATCTTTTCGGCTGCCATCACCTGCCACCGATCCGGCATCGTACTGCTCATTTCGTAGAGCATTTTAGCGAACACGTTCGGCAGCTTGCCTTGATCACTGGGGAACACGATTGACCCAGCATCTTCTTTCGAGAGGTGAAGCGTAAACATCAACACGTTGCCGTCGTTCGTCGCCAAGCCGCGAATCGCTTCCGCCGCCGGACGTGGGTCTTGACCGTCACTCGGCTCGCCGTCCGTCACGTGGATCACGATCGGCGGGAAAGAATCAGGGTGCTTAATCACCCAATCCGCCACCATGTTATAGGTATACGCCATCGCTTCCGCCATCGGCGTCCCGCCGTTAAATTCCGGTTCGAGCCAAATCGGGAACTCGACATCAATTTCGATCAACTGCCCGGTCGCGTCGTATTCCTTCTTCTTGCGCGTATCAATGCGGATCGGATAGTCGGCAACTTCATGAATCTGCACAACGCTGCGCCCCTGAAGTGTGCCGCCGAATGCGGAGCCAACATAGGTCGAGCCATAACGGGCGTTGCCGTACCCGATCATCGCAATATCGTAGTAATCCCACACCTCGTCGCCTTTTTGGGCGCGAATGTACAATTCGTTCAGAAGACGATTAACCACTGTGGCTAGCATCACGCTTTTGCTGCTCTGTGCGCCGCCTACAGGCTCCGACATCGAGAACGATTGGTCGATCACGAAGAAGAATGCTGTCGGATTACGGCGGCTGATCTCAGCTTCGTAAGGCATTGATTCTTTCCCTTCTGGTTCTATTCTACGCTTTGAGGATATCGCAAAATCAGTTATCTATCTATCACTCAAGAACTACGGGAGTGCGAGGTTAAACCGCACCTCAATTCCCGGTCTTTGTCAGCCACATCTGGCGTACGGCGTTGATCGTGCGCTTGTGACTTTCATAGGTGCGCACATGCGCGCCAAACTGGTCTTTGATCGCTGGACTGCTCAACGCGATCTCTACGCTGTCTCCCCCCATCACCGACATGCGGAAGGTATGCACCATGATCGCTTTCGTCTGCTGCGATCCGAAATCAAGCTGCACCTGAATATCCTTGGCGGTGATGCCTGTCACATGCTGGTATAAATACGTTTCGGCGGATTGGCTCGTTGCGTGTCCGGCAATCGCATCCAGAAATGCCATGTAAACGCCAATGCGTTTATCGGTCAGCAGCATGATGCTCACTTTTTGAGCGCTGAAACGCATGAACCCGTCGTCAGCTTCGCGGGTGCACAGATGCTCCAACGGGATCAGGGGTTCGCGCCAGAAAATCGGTCCATTGATCACGAGCGGGTTGTGGATCAACTGCGAATCGAGGATGCCAAGTTCGTCTTTGGCGATCTCAATGTGATCCCCGATCAAATCTTCAAGTGCCTCATCGACTGATTCCCCGGTCACAGGTGGTCTATAGTTTTTCTTCTTCTGCGCCGAACTTTGCTGCGCCAACCAGTTCGCCAGCCTGATCCCGCCTTCGATCAACAGCACGCCTTTTTCAAAATTGGAGCGGGCATAACGCCATCGTTCGCTGTAATTCATCGACGGGTTGCCTTTGACATCCTTCTTGAAGATCTGCCCGCCGCTGAAGAATTTCTCCAAGATGTATTGGCGATCTTCCTGTGTCAACCGCTGCGGCTGAGGAGGTGTCACCGGGACAGGCTGTGAGGGCGGCGCGGGAATAATGCTGCTTCCGGTCGAAGCGGGCGCGTTATCGTCGTCATCGTCTTCCAGCGGGTGAACCGTGCGCGCCGGACGAGGACTTGATGTGCCGGGTGGTTTAGTCGATGTGGGGCTGGGTGCGGCGGGTTTGGGCGGTTCGTTGAACATTGGCTCAAAATCACTGCTGAACCCGTGTTGTGTTTTAGTGGGCGGCGCGGGTTGTGTCGAAACGGTGCTCGATCCGCCTACCGAAGCTTGAAAATGCAGTACCACCCCGCCGATCCGCAGTTCATCATTGTGCTTGAGTTCAGTCATGCTGACGATCACCTTACCGTTGACCGCAACATCCCCCCCAGTGGGTTTGATCATTACGCGCCCGCCCAACTTGGTAATCGTCGCGTGATGTCCGTTGACACCCGGATCGTGGAGGACAATATCGCATGACCCCGATCCGATTGTGATCATACCGTCGCGCCCCAGATCAAACGCGCTCCCATTGGCAGCAATCAAGCGCGTCGAGGTGCTGTTTGTAGACATATCGGTTATTCCCCCCCAGTATCGGACGTACCCCCCAATGTGAACTGCACATAACGGAAGTGCAGATGAGCGAGTTCTTGCGGCGGCAGAATCGGCAGCGGTTCAACCCAATACACGGGAAGAATGTAATCCGATCCGTCTGTTCCCGTGCAGCGGTATTCCAACGCATACTGCCATTCATCGCGTACATGTTGAGATGCCGCCGAATTTTTCGACCAGAACAATTGAAACACATCGGCGCTGTCGATCGCTTCGGCAAGCGCCGCACGCCAATTTTGCCCGGCACGAATGGAGTAATAGTCCATGAATACGTCGTTGTTCAGTGCAATCTGCGCGAAACGGTACGCCTCCGCGACTGCGCGATCCTTCACCGAATAGCTGATGAATACCCGCTTATGAATATCAGCACTTTTCTTCGTGATCGCTTGTTTCGCCGCTGCCAGCGGATTTACCGGAGCGCTAACCATCTGTGCACCGGGAGCACGAGCCGTCACCGCCGCTGATCCGCGCACGATCTCAATCGCGCATCCTTTGATCGCTGCGATTTCGATCCCTTCGATCAACACGGTGATGTGCGCGACCGCTGCATCCCCTACTTGAGCCGCCGCAGGTGTGAAACTGAAGTCATACCGCACATATTCGCCGTTCCAACGCTTCGTTTGTTCGAGCGGTTCAATCGCAAGATCAGCACACTCTACGCGAATAGTGACCGGTGTGCCTTTGCGAATCTGCGCGGCATTTTTGGACAAACGAGGGCGCGGCACGCTCCCGCCAAGCTTTTGAACAAACTGCTCAATGTCTTTCTCAATGTCGTTGGCGAATTGGCTCACATGCGCGTAGACGTACATGCCGCTTTCCGAACCTGCCGCCGCTTCACGCGGATAATATGCTGTGAATTGCACGTCATCAACCGGTTCGGTGGGCTTTTGGGTCGATACGGATGACGCGGGTTTCAGATCGCCACCACGTATGATATCGTCATCGTCTTCGCGGAGGGCTTCCCAATCCGCGTCGTCGTCCAGATAATCGCTAAACGGATGCTGCGGTGCCCCCCCTTTGATGTCGTCTACATCAGGTTGTTCATCAAAATCCTCATCTGCGCCGCGTGCTTGCTCCGTGATCACCTCGTCGTGAATCACATCTTCGCGATCAACATACCCGTCTTCAAGCTGAACCGACGGGATATTGGAGTCGTCGGCGTCCGCATCTTCAACGGGCAGACTCACGATCCGTTTGCGCGGCTTCGGCGGAAGATTCGGATCCAAATCCGGATCAAGCCAATTGCTCGATGTCGTTCCACCAAAGCGCGGCGGCGTCTTCGGGATCACCAGCGGCGATTTTTCCTCAAAATCCGACTCGGGTAATCCGAAATCGCCATCTACCGGATGATTAAACGTGCCGGTCGTCGTCTTTGCCGGAGGTTCAAACGCCAGCGTCACCACGAGCGATCCGAACGTGCAAACATCACCCTCTTTCAAAAAGACCGACCCATGCAGCGGCGCGTCATTCACGAACACCCCTTCAGCAGTGGCGCGGATCATGACACTGCCGGGCATCACAATCACGGCGGCGATCTGCGGCGGCATATCGGGATCGTTAATCACAATCGAACAGTCTTGCGCGCTCCCGATGGTATGCATGCCCACGCGCGAAAGGTCAAAACTCGTCCCATCATTGGACACTAAAACAGGTGTCATGTTCATGAGGGTCTTCCTTAATGCAAAGCGAGTTAACCAACGATTACATTTTCAAATACTGGTCGATGCCCCGGCTCAACGACCGGAGCGCTTGAAACTCGTTCGCGTCGTAGCGTCCCTGTGCGAAGATCGTTTGACAATCACTCAGGCTCAACCCACGGGTGCGTAATCCGGATGGCTCGTAATAGTCCATGATGAGATAGAAGTAGAGCGCCGCCGCCCATGTTTGTCCAGAATCGGCGCGAAGCGACTGAAATAGATACGTCTGAATCGTTTCGGCAAGCTGAAAGTTGTCGATCAAGCGCGGGCGACCGCCGCCGAGCGCTGCCAGCGCAATCGCGTACTGCAAATAGGCATCTTGCGAATTTTGGAGCAGTTTGATCAACAAGTTAATCGCCGTGCCAAAATCACGCCGCCACAGCGCGAACAATGCAGCGCTGCGCATATCGTCATTGTCTGCTTGTGGATGCGCAGCGCGGGCGCGGAACTGCGCGTCGAGCGTCGCCACTTCTGCATCACTCAAGCCGACAAGCTCGCCAAGGTACTTGACGCCATTCATGCTAATCTGCTGCGCAGCGGCGGAAGTCGGCGGCGTGGTTGGCGGCATTGACAGCGTCGGAGGATTCTGCGCGGGCACAGCATTTGTAGGAGGAGCGGCAGTCGGTGCGGATACTTGCGCGATTGGCGGCGTGGACGGTTTTGATGTGCTCATCGCCATCTCGTCGAGCTCGTCTAGTCCCCCGAACGTTGGGCGGCTCGCGGGTTTTACGGCAGGCTTTTGGGGGGACGGGGCAGGTTTGGTCGATGGCGTTGGTGTTGGCGCGGGCTGGGTAGCGGGCTTCTTCGCTTCTTCAATCGCTTCGACCAACATCCGTGACGGGATCACTAATCCGGCGAACACTTGGCTGGTATCCGCCAGCGTCAGGATTCCAACCACCGCGCCATATTGATCGACCCAGATCGGACTGCCGCTGAACCCCGGTTGAAGGCGATATCCAATGCTGTTCAGATTGTTGACCTGAAAATATCCATTTGCTTCGGTCGCCAGTACTTCGCCATCCGACCAAACGCCGTTGGGGTACTTTGCCGGGACACCATAAGCGCGGAATGGTTTCTTCCACAGGTTGGATTTGAGCGTGAGTGGTGCGGGCTGAACATCCGACGGAAGCGGCGCGGTAACTTGCAGAATCGCAATATCGCCCGCTTCATTTGCACGGTATGGAGTCCAGCCGATCACCTGTGCCGACAGTTCACTTCGATATTGGCTGAAGGGGAAATCGAAAGTGATCGATTCTTTGGGTGCTTGGATGATCTGCTGGTAATTGGCACGACCGAGCGCCGCTGCTGCCACATGCGCGCATGTGACGATCACGTCGCCTTGAACAAGAACGCCAATCCCGACGGGTTCGGAAAAACGATCACGAATGCGAACAAGCGACACCTCAAGCGATGCCATGCAGAACAACCTTAACCACTCATTGTTCAGAAAGCGTTGTTTATCCGTTTACACTATACCGTTTTTGTCCGATTGTTCAAATAGGTTATTGAACAGCACTAATCAGATTATGCACGGCATATTAATCTTGTGTTTTTATCAAAATGATGCTTGAGGGAGAGTTGCCGACGATATTGATCAGCCAATACCTGAGCCAGTTAACTAGAAAGCGAACGATTACTGCCCACACCATAAGGCAATCTGCGTGTAACAGTCCATGCTCATCAGCATGGACTGTTGTTTAAGGCTGGTTTAGAAGTTCTGCTTGAGAGCGAAATAGACTTCGTTCCAACGCAGTTCATTCTTGAAGGCGTGGAGATCTGTTTTCGCGTCAATTTGCAGATACTCAATCCCGGCGATTTCGGCAAAATCGTAGAGGTGTTCGCTGGTGAGCGCCTGACTGTACCCGGTGTGATGCGCGCCGCCCGCATAAATCCATGCTGCCGCTCCAACTTTCAAGTCCGGTTGGGGAATCCACAGTGCGCGTGCAACCGGAAGTTTAGGCAGCGGCTCGGCGGGAACGACGCCGTCCACCAAGTTAACCACCAGACGGAAGCGATTGCCCATATCCATGATCGCCGCATTGACGGCTGGAGCTACCTGCGCATTGAAGACAAGGCGCGCCGGGTCTGCTTTGCCGCCGATACCGAGCGGATGCACTTCTAGGCGCGGTTGTTCTCCGGCAATCGTCGGGCAGATTTCGAGCATATGTGCGCCTAACACCTGCATGCCGTTCGGGTGCAGATGATAGGTGTAGTCCTCCATAAATGAGGTGCCGCCGGAAAGCCCTTTGCTCATGACTTTCATCGAGCGCACCAGCGCGGCGGTTTTCCAATCGCCTTCGCCCGCGAACCCGTAGCCATCCGCCATCAAGCGCTGCACCGCGAGACCGGGGAGTTGTGCCAGTCCGTGCAAGTCCTCGAATGTGGTCGTAAACGCGGAGAACCGCCCGTTTTCGAGGAAACGCCGCAAACCAATCTCGATGCGAGCGGCTTCACGCACCGAACTATGACGCGCTCCGCCTTTTTGCAGGTCAGGGGCGATGCTGTAGCTGGACTGATAGACATCGATCAGGGCATCAATGTCCGCGTCGCTCACTGCCCGCGTAAATTCGACCAGATCGCCCACGCCGTGCCCATAAACTTGATAACCAAAGCGCAGCTGCGCTTCGACTTTATCACCTTCTGTCACAGCGACCGAACGCATGTTATCGCCAAAACGCACAAGGCGGGCATTCTGTGTATCGTTCCAAGCGCAAGCAGCACGCATCCAAGCATCGATACGCGCTTGAACTTCGATTTCGCCCCAATGTCCAACAACAACCTTACGATTGCGGCGCATACGGCTGACCATGAACCCGAATTCGCGGTCACCATGTGCGGCTTGGTTCAGGTTCATAAAGTCCATGTCAATTTCCGACCATGGAATATCACGGTTAAATTGCGTATGCAGATGCAGCATCGGTTTTTGCAGTGCTGTCAGCCCCGCGATCCAGTTTTTGGAAGGGGAGAAGGTATGCATCCACGCGATTACGCCGACACAAGATTTATCGTTGTTGGCTGCACGACATACCTCTAAGATTTCTTCTGGCGTGGTCAGAACAGGTTTATAGACAATAGATGCCGCCAGCCCGGCTTGATTCAGCGCAGCGACGATCTGCTGCCCATGCGCTCCAACCTGCTCCAGTGTTTCTGGTCCGTATAGATGCTGACTTCCGATCAAAAACCAAACGTGATATTCGGGGAATGCGTGCATTATCTTTTCCTTAGGTATGTGTGTTTGCGATTCAAGAAAGCGCCACAATTAGACTTTCATACTAAATGTGTTCATTTATATACAAGCTTCTTTCCAACCAGTTCGTCGCCTCAACTCAAC
>CALBRY010000645.1 GCA_937927665.1 uncultured Chloroflexota bacterium | reverse complement strand
TCGTGAGTTCCACAAGGTTGACTTGCGCCGCCACCTCTGGAACCATCACCAACCCGATCAACACCCACGCATGCAGCACCAGAATCACGAAAACTACCAGCACGGCATAAGCGAGCGATTTTTCCATCACGACGCGCCAGCGCTTGATCGGCGTACTGAGCAGCGAATCCATGATGCCGCGATCTTCTTCGTTCGAGACGATATTCATTCCAGCAATCGCGCCATAAACCGCCAGCACGAGCGGGAAGAATGCGAACAACTGGAGCGCGAGATAGCCTTCTGGCGTTCCCATGAATGCCATATCATTGGCACCGAACATCTGCATGATGATGGGCGGCATGGTTTCGAGTAGATCGGCGATTTGCTGGATCGAGTCGACGCTAGGCACGGCGATCACATTGACCCATGCCATCAGTCCCAGCGCGACACCCCACCACAGCGCCCCGCGCCAGCTTCGGCGCAGTGTTTCTGTGAAAATAACCCAGTTCATTTCGTCATCTCCTTTGCGCCTGCCTGTTTCTTAGCGTGGTTGTTCCCGTTCGTCGGATTATCCCCATAGTAGGTGAGGAAAATATCCTCCAGCGATGGCACTTGCAGATCAAGGTCTTCGACATAGTACGGCGCGATCGCCCGCAGTAGCGGATCAAACGTGCCCGCAAAGTTGAGCCGCGCAGTCTTGCCATCGACGCTCACCTGAGTTGCACCGGGGATCGCCTCAAACACACTCGCCGGAACGGGTTCACGGAATCGGAGCATCACCGAGCGATAATCGGCAGTCGTCAAACTATCGACCCGCGCCACTTCCTTAAGCTGTCCGTGACGCAAAATCGCCACACGGTCGCAGATCACCTGTACTTCGCTCAGCACATGCGACGAAATGAAAATCGTCTGACCGTTCTTCTGTGCTTCCAACATCAGTTGGTTGAATGTCTGCTGCATCAGCGGGTCAAGACCGCTCGACGGTTCATCAAGGATGAGCAGTTCCGGTTTGTGCATCAGCGCCAGAATCAGACCGAGCTTACGCTTGTTCCCGGTCGAAAAGCTCTTGATTCGCTTGCTAAAGTCGAACTCCAGCCGTTCACCGAGTTCATGGGCGTAGCGCACATCTTTCATGCCGCGCAAATTCGCCATATAGCGAACCACTTGCATCGCCGTCAAGTTATTCCACAGGTTCAGTTCTGCGGGCAAATAGCCAATCCGCGATCGAATCTGCGCGCTGTGGCTGATCGTATCCAGCCCGAACACCTTCGCGCTGCCGCTGGTTGGTCGGATGAAATCGAGGAGCAAACGAATCGTGGTTGTTTTTCCCGCGCCGTTCGGTCCCAGATACCCGAATACTTCCCCCGGCTGAACTTCCAGCGAAAGCGAATCGAGCGCTTTCTTCTTCCCGCTGTAAACCTTCGTCAAATTTTCTGTGATCAGGATCATGGTTTTTCCCCCTTGTGTCTTGCGCGCTCACGTTCTTCGCGCTGCTGGCGGATGAGTTCTCGCCCCATCTGCGTCAAACCAAGCAGCGCGGCATGACCGCGCTCCCGATCTGCCGCTTCGATATGTTCCGGCGCAAGCGCTTTTTCCAGCATTTCCGCCAGCGTATCGCCTATCCGCTCTAATGTCGGTGCTTGATCCGCCGGAATAAACTCACCCGCATACAGCAGCCCCACGCGCAGCGCGATCAAAATGTACGCCACCGTATCAGCGGGCAGATCGCTTCGCAGCAGCCCCGCCTCTTGAAAATGGCGTACAAATTCGACACCGAATGAGGACATTTGTTGATAAGCGGGAAGCCGCCTCAGCCTTGAGATCAATTCACCAAAAACACGCCGGTCATTCATGAACATCGCCCGCAAAAGCGGACGATTCATCATGGTCACGACGCCGTACTGGTAGATGGTGAAGATCGTCACCCCTCGTTCGTCGTTATCGAGACGCGCGAGCAGATCATCGAGCATGACCTCGGTTTCCCGGATGATCAGGCTTTCGACCAGCTCCTCTTTCCCCTTGAAGTGTAGGTAGAGCGCACCCTTTGAGATTCCCGCGCGTCGTGCCATGTCTTCCATCGTGGTTTTGTCGTAACCATAATGGGCGATAAGTTCGGCGGCGGCGTCGAGTATTCGCGTTTCGCGTTCGGCGTTTCTGGATGGATCAGGCATTCGGCGCTGTTAAAATCCTTTGGATTGACGTTTTGACCGGATACGTAAATACGGTCAAATCGTACGCCTTATCCGATTTGTTGTGCCCCCTATCTCTTAGGGGACGCTCCCCCAAATAAGTGGGGGTGTTATACTGGTGCTGCTGATGAAAGGCACACAATGACCAATCTCCCCGCAGTTGAACGCTTTATAGCGAGTACGGGCGCGCGTATTTACCGCATCCCGGTTGAAGCATTTCCCGGTTTTATCGCGTACTGCTACCTGCTTCTTGAAGCGGGCGTTCCCACCTTGATCGATACCGGATCAGGCTTGGGGCGGAGTAATGAACAGCTTCTCGCCGGAATCGATGCCGTGCGTACCGATTTTGGCGAACCGATCACCATGAAAGACATTAAGCGCATCCTGATCACGCACGGACACATCGATCATTTTGGCGGGCTTGCCTCCATTCACGAACTGACCGGAGACGCGCAGATCGCTATCCATCAGCTTGATCGCCGCGTGCTGATCAAGTATGAGGAGCGGGTTTTAGTCGCCACCAAAGACTTACGCGTGTATCTGGAACGCGCCGGAGTCAAGCCGCAGCACCGCGAAAACCTGATGCAGATGTACGGTTTCGCCAAAAAAGAATTCCGTTCGATGCGTGTTGATCTCTCGCTCGAAGATGGCATGGTGCTGGACACGATGACCTTTATTCACACGCCGGGACACTGCCCCGGTCAGGTGTGTATCATCATCGGTGATGTCTTGATCAGCGCCGATCACATTCTCGGACGCACAACCCCCCATCAATCACCGGAAAGCATCACCCGTCACACCGGATTAGGACATTATTTAGAAGCGCTGACGAAAGTTTCGCGGATCGGCGGTCTGCGGCTGGCGCTCGGCGGACACGAAGAACCGATCACCGATGTCTATGGACGCATTACCGCCATCCGCGAAAGCCACCAGCGCAAGCTGGATCGTGTGATCGACGCCTTCCGCACCGCTGACGCCTGTACCATCAGCGATATTTCCAAAATTCTCTACCCGGATCGCGGCGGCTATGAAGTCCTGTTGGCGCTGGAAGAAGTCGGCGCGCATGTTGAATACCTGTACGAGCACGGCGTACTGGAAGTCAGCAATCTGGAAGAGGTCGAACGTGAAGACAATCCGGCGATTCTTTATCGATTGACATTAACAGTTTCCTAAACCCTTAACCTGTGCTTAAATATAGATCACCTGCTGCTTTAATAGCCGCAGACTAAAATTTGCCACATGTATTTGCTTTAGAGGAGAGTTTTATGCGTAAAAGTGTCGTGCTTGTCGTTCTGGCGGTGTTGATGCTGGCAGTTATGCCCGTGTTGGCACAGGAACCCATCGATGTTCGTGTATGGATCGCCTTCACTGATGCGGGGCGTCTGGGTTGGGCTCAGGAACGTGCAGCAGAATTCAATGAATTGTTCCCGCAGTACAACGTTGTTGTCGAAGGTTATGCGAACTACGAAGAACTGTTCGCGGCAACCGCGCTTGCATCTGAACAGGGATCACTCCCGGCGGTTGTGCAATATTTCGAAGTTGCAACTCAAGATGCGCGTGACAGCGGTTATTTCCGCCCGATCGCCGAGGCAATCGCGGGACGCACTGAAATTAATGGTCTGCCCGTCAACCTTGACGACATCATCGCCCCTGTACGTGAATACTACACGCTCGATGGTCAATTTACGTCGATGCCGTGGAATACCTCCTCGGCGATTTTCTTCAGCAACATGACGATCCTCAATGCAGCAGGCATTGATGCCGCTCCGGCAACATGGGCGGATCTCGATGCGGCTTGCGAAGCAGTGATGGCGCTGGAAAATGCACCGGAATACTGCTGGTCATTCCCGAATCATGGCTGGTTCTTCGAACAGTGGATCGCGCAGCAAAACGAAGCGTTCGCCAACAATGGCAACGGTCGTGATGAACGCGCCACCGAAGTGACCCTCAACAACCCCGGCGCGCTGGCGCTCATGAGCTTCCTTGATGATCAGGTTGCCAAGGGTTATCTGTATTACAGCGGCGCTCAGGGTGGCGCTGCGTGGGCGACGGTTGACCAAGCCTTCTCCACCCAGCAGATCGCCATGGCGGCGTACAGCAGCAGCGATACCCGCATTTACACCCAGTTCGGTGTGGATAATGGTTACGAAGTCCTCGCCAGCTTCCTGCCCTATAATCAGGAAACCGGTTGGACGGGTAACTTGATCGGCGGCGCGAGCCTGTGGCTGACCACCGGTCTGCCCACGGAAGTCGAAGACGGCGCGCTGTCCTTCCTCCTCTACATCATCCAGCCCGAACACGCGGCATCGTGGCACCAGACCACCGGCTATATCGCCATCACCAATGGCGCGATCGAACTGCTCGAAAGTCAGGGTTGGTTTGACGAGAACCCCAACTTCCGTGTCGCGTCCGATCAGCTTTCGCAGAGCACCGTCACCCCGGCGACCAGCGGCGCGCTTGTTGGCGCGTTCCCGTCGATCCGCAACGTTGTGACGCAGGCTGTTGATACCGTCCTGCTGACCGATCAAGACCCGGCGGCGGTTCTGGATGCAGCGTCGGCAGAAGCCAACGTCATTCTGGGAGAATACAACCTGCTGAGCGCACCCGAATAATCGGCGTGTAAGCGACCGCAAAACTTCAAGTTAATGGGGATAGGGCATTCGCCTTATCCCCTCCTCCATTACTCGCGAACTTAAGTTTCTTGAAAGATGGGCTATGTCCTTTCAATTTCCCATCCTGATTATCGCTACACTTCTCGGCGCGCTCTACATGGCGCTTCGCTTTAGACGGCTTCGGCTTTCAATTCCTCTTGGCGCAGGCGTTGGGGCGGTGGGGGGCATTGTCGGTTCGCTGTTATTCATGCTGCCGCTGAATTACTGCATGTTTGACCCTGAACGCGATCTGATTGACGCTGTGTTTGGCGTTATTTTGATCGCTTTGGGCATGGCGATCATTTTGATTCCATCCGCATTGATGATCGGTTCTGCTGTCGAGCGCCGCCGTAACCCCAATTCAGAAAGCGCTGGCGGAGCGCGGCAGGGACAGTTCAGAGGCTTGGTTGCACCGTTTATGCTTCTGCTGCCAACCCTGATTATTCTGGCGCTGTTTCTGTATTACCCATCGCTGGAAACCTTCCGCCTTTCGACACTGCTCACACGCTTGGGCGCTCCCCGTTCTGCGTTCGTCTGCGTGGATAACTTTACGTCGCTTGCCTCCAATACCGTCTATTTGAATGCCTTCGCTACCACGCTGTTTCTCAGTGTGGCAATCGTCGCGCTCAGTTTAGCGTTGGGGCTGCTGGTTGCGACGGCGGTGTTCCAGCCCATCAAAGGCGCATCGATCTATCGCACGCTGCTTGTGTGGCCCTATGCGATTTCGCCAGCCGTCGCTGGTGTGATTTTCCTGCTCTTGTTTAACCCGACAGGCGGGATCATCAATTATTTCTTGAACAATACCATCGGGATCAGCATCCCGTGGCTCAATAACCCTTCTGCTGCGCCGTGGGTTGTCGTCATCGCCAGCGTGTGGAAGATTCTCGGTTACAACATTTTGTTCTATCTGGCAGGGCTGCAAAATATCGGGCGTGACCTGACCGAATCGGCTGCGATTGACGGCGCGAATGCCATCAAGCGTTTCTATTACATCACCCTCCCGCTGCTTTCGCCGATTACGTTCTTCCTGCTCATTACCAATACAACCTTTGCATTCTTCGATACCTTCGGCACGATCGATTACTTGACGGGTGGCGGACCACTACGCGCAACGACGACGCTCATGTATAACATCTACGAAGTGGGTGTGACCAACGGCGACTTGGGCAAAGCCGCCGCGCAGTCGATTGTGCTGTTCGCGCTTGTGATCGGCTTCACGATTCTTCAATTCCGCACCGCCGGTCAGCGTGTCACATATGGAGCCTAACCCATGACCACCAGTGCACGCGCTGAAAGCGCCGCTTCAGTTAAGAAAACGCCGGTCAGCACCCGCCGCCGCCGATCAATCCTCCCGGAACGGCTGCACGTCCATGCTTTTTTGTGGGTTGTGTGTCTGATCGTCACCTTTCCCGTATATTACTCGGTGATTGTTGCCACCCAGACCAGCAGCGAGGTTTACCGTTACCAATTCCTTCCCGGTAACGCGCTGGCGGATAACTGGAATATCGTCATGAACATCGCCAACTTGGGACAGTACATGCTCAACAGCGTGTTCGTCACATTGGTGGTGACAATTGGCAAAACAATTCTGTCGCTTCTCGCGGGGCTGGCATTCGTCTATTTCCGGTTTCCCGGCAAGTGGATCGTGTTCGGCTTTGTCCTGATCACGCTGATGATGCCGACGGAAATCCTGATTTTGGCATTGGTGCGGCTGGTCAACGGTTTTGGATGGGGCAGCAATGACTCAACCGCTTATCTCGCGCTGACCGTTCCATTTCTCGCCAGCGCCACCGGATCATTCTTGTTTCGCCAGCACTTCGCCAACATTCCGGCAGAATTAAGCGAAGCCGCGCAGCTTGACGGCGCGCGTCCGCTTCAATTCCTGTTCTACGTCCTCGTGCCGATGAGTTGGAACACGATCGGCGCGCTGGTGGTGATCCAGTTCATCTACGTGTGGAATATGTACCTGTGGCCCGCGATGGCGGTGCAGGGGCAAGAGCGGCAGGTGGTTCAAGTGGGGCTGCGGACGCTCGTAAGCTCCGATACAGGCATCAGCTTTGGACCGCTTATGCTCGGCGCAGTCATCGCCAGCATTCCGCCGCTCCTCGTGTTCGTCGTGCTGCAAAAGCAGTTCATGAGCGGATTCGCGCTCACCCGCGATAAATAAGCACCTAACACAGAGGCGCAAAAGCTCTTTGCGCCTCTGCGCTAATGCCCTAAATCGTTTTCACACCGCTGTGAACCATCGCATAAAAGCGCGGCACATCGCGTTCGATCACATCCGATTCGCTCCGCCATGCGAACGGCGCACCCGTGCCGCCGTATTCATACGAAATCAGGCGCGGCGTCTTGGCGGATCCCTCACGGATGCGATCCAAAACCCACCCGAACGCCTCCCAATCGTTTTCGCTGCCCATGCCGAAGTGATCCATCAGCATCCCCAATGGATTTGTGCCTTCGAACCGCTGGAAATACGCATCAAAGCCGTCAAATTGGCGCGCACGTTCGATATGCGCCTGTGTAAATGCCGTCACCCCTGCCGTATGTACTTCGGTCAAACGGTCGAGCGGGTGCGCCAGCAGATACGGATAAAGATCGTGATTTAAGCTGTTCGCGCTGATCTGTGCGTGACCGACATCGAGCAGCAGTCGCGCTCCGGTTTCGATCAGCAGGTCGGAAAAAAACGTCGTATCAACCGAGTCCGCGAATTTATGGGTGTGTTCGGTGCGGTACGGGATATTTTCGACCACCACCCGATCCGCCCCAAACCGTTTAACCACGTTTGCCACTTCTTCGACGCAGTGTGCAAACAGCGCTTCCCGGTTCAGATCGCCAAGCGCGGGGCGGGTTGGCTCAAGGTGCAGGTTGACATGCGGCGTATCGGTATCACGCATCAACTGTTCGACGCGTCCCCAATCCGTCTGGTTAAGCGTGCCGCGTCCGATCACCAATGGAAAATGGACATAAACGGGCAGGTCTTCCCGCGCCTGCGCGATCATGTCGTCCCAATCCGGGCATTTCCAGCGGTCGATGTGGATTTTTCCCGCCCGCAAGAGATCGCGTGCTTGCGGTGACCAGTTAATTGTAAACTGCATCAGTTTTCCTCGTTTCCGTTTGTTACGCTTGAATCCTACACGCACACGGCGCAGAATTCGCAGAAAGATTTAGCTTCCCGTTATAATGACACACATCATCATCTCGGAGATTCTCGCGTGAACCTCGACTCAGCCATTCAGACCGCCGCCGATCTCCTGCGCTCTGCCCGCCGCCTGACCGTGCTCACCGGAGCGGGTGTGAGCCGTGAAAGCGGCGTGCCGACCTTCCGTGACTCGCTCGAAGGTTTGTGGGCGAAGTATGACCCGATGAAGCTGGCAACACCAACCGCCTTTCAACAAAATCCTTCGCTCGTCTGGGAGTTCTACCAATTCCGGCGCGGCATTATCAACACCGCTGTGCCGAATCCCGGTCATCAAGCGCTTGCCGCGCTCGAAAAGCGCTTCGGTTCGTACCCGTTGATCACCCAGAATATCGATTCGCTGCACGAACAAGCGGGCAGCACCCATGTGATCCACCTGCACGGACAGATCAGCCGGAATAAGTGTGTCGCCAATTGTCACGGCGATCCCACGCTGATCGATATCGCCGCATTACCGGATAAGGACAGTTCGCCGCCCAAGTGTCCGCACTGCGGGAGTTACGTCCGCCCCGATGTTGTTTGGTTCGGCGAACAACTCCCCTCGCGTGAACTCCGCGCCGCCGATGACGCGCTTTCGTGTGATGTAATTCTCGTCGTCGGTACATCCGGCGTGGTCGCGCCCGCCGCCATGATGCCGCACATTGCCCGCGGTCGCGGCGCGGTGTTGATCGAAGTCAACCCGAATGAGAGCGAACTCACCGACTCTGCCGCAGTGTGGATCGCCGCCCCAAGCGGTGAAGCCCTCCCGCGTGTCCTCGCACTGCTGGAAGATCATGCGTAAAACCCTCTTCGCGCCTTCGCGCCTTTGCATCTTTGTGTTGATATCCTTCGCTCTTCTCAAGTGGCGAAACCGCTCAGGGGCGGGTGTCGCCGTTTGCGCCCCTCTCCGAATTCGGGGAGGGGTTGGGGGAGGGGTTGCTCTTGCGTTGATGTCCTTCGCTCTTCTCTCTACGGTGATCGTCTCCGCCCAGGAAGTCCCGGATCGCGTGCATCCGCGTCAGGTGTTCGTCGATCGGGACGCCTCGCCCGACGGCAGCGATCGGATCATTTTTGTCGATCTGCTCACCGGAGAACAGCGCGAAACGCTCATTCTGGGGGATCGTTATACCCTGCTTGCGAATGCCCTGCTTTACTGGGATACCGCACAAAATCAGGTGATGCTGCTTTCGCCTGATCTTTCGGCGCGTCCGCATCCGTTTATTCAACTTCCGCCCGGTGCGCGCCGCGTCGATTGGCTGCTCTCACCCGATCAGCAGCGGATCGCATGGACGATCACCAGCGGATCGCCGGAGGCACTCAGCACGCAAACATTTTTAGCGGATATCGACGGCGCGAATCAACGCGACGTATTCACCGATGGCGCACATGCTTCGATCCGCGCCTTTCCGGTCGCCTTTGACGTCAACGGCACGATCTTATACATGGACTATCAACCGGACGCGATCGGTGATTTCGCGCCGATGCGCCAGTATGCCGGACTGTTCGCGGTCGATCTGGCAACTGGCACAGCCGAACAACTCCCCGGCGAACCGGGATGCTTCTGCGGTGCGTCAATCGGGGCGGGGCGCTTCGTCCGGTTGACGCTGGCGGACGGGTTAAGCGGCTTCAACGTCCGCTTGATCGAATTGGCAAGCGGTTCCGAATGGATCATCCCCAGCCTGAACTTGACCGGCTTCACGCAGGGCGGTGATGTCACCATCGCACCGGACGGCGCGCAAGCGATCTATACGCTGGCACAGGTGCGCGGCTTCGGCACGGATCAGCAGAGCGTGCAGACAGTATTCGTCCTCGTCGATCTGATCAATCGGACACAACGCATTCTCACCGAACCCGCGAATAGTTGGTTTCGCCCCGTCGCATGGACGGAGGACAGCCGCGCCTTACTCGTCACCAGCCCCACGCTCGACGGCACATGGAAAATTGATGTGACCGATGGTTCTCTCCGCTTAATTGCTGATGCCAACTACTTGGGATCACTGATCCCGGCAGTTGTTATTCCTTAATGTAAAAAAGTTTAAAGAAGACTTGCGCGACTGCCCATATATCAATATCGTAAAGAGAGCATTATTC
>CALBRY010000644.1 GCA_937927665.1 uncultured Chloroflexota bacterium | reverse complement strand
GGCGATCACGATCGCTAATGCTGCGCTGAGGATCAGCACAATCGACAGTGCGGCGCTTGCCAGCCGCCATGCTTTATCCGTGTCGGTGGACATCAACCGCGAAAAGATGGGGATAAATGACGAACCGAGCGCACCGCCCGCCACAAGCGTGAACAGCAGTTCGGGGATGCGCTGTGCGGCGAGAAATGCGTCAAGTTCGGGGCTGGTACCAAACGCGGCGGCATACGCAGCGGTACGCACCAAGCCGAGGATTCCGCTTGCGAGAAAGCCAAACAGAACGACGAGCGCCGCCCGCGCAATTTGCGAGCCGGTGAGGGTTTTTGCCATAAAAGAGGATGCTTCCTGAGAAAGTCAGACCACAGAAAAACATAACGCAAAGCCACAAAGACGCGAAGGCGCAAGGATACGACTGTGTATCTCCGCGTCTTGCGCCTTTGCGTCTTTGCGTTAATGCTTTTTACGCTGCGTTTAAGTTCCTTGCCGTTCCCGCGCTTATGCGCTGGGGATCAGCAGGGTTGTACCCCAGTAAATCACGTTGATGTTGTAGATTCCGTTCAGCGCGGCGATCGAGTACACATTGACGCCGAAATGCTGCGCGATTGCCATCAGCGTATCACCGGGCTGGACGACATAGGTTTGGTAGCCTGTACCGGGAACATTCGACGGCGGCGGCGGTGCGTAAACGCTGCCATCAGCCGTGCCGAGTGCGCGCACCGGAACATTACCCGTCACAGCACCCGCCGGAACCCAACCCTGAGTTCCATTCGCGAGGCGAATCAGAACCCACGACGAATCGAAGTTGCGCCCGATGAGCGAGACGTTTGTACCCGCCGGAACACTGGCAACCACCGGATTCGCTTCGTTAGGACCGCTCAAAAGCTGCGCGACGACATACCCTGTAATCGTTGCAGCAGGATTGATCGGCGTACCGGCGATCGGAGTGCCCGCCGCGCTTTCGGCAAGCGGCAGACTGCTAACGCTGGTGGTCGTGTAAAGATAGTTGATGTTGACCCAGCCCTGAACACCATCGGTCGTACCGATCAGCACCCAGTTATATTCGGCATTGCGCCCCAGAAGGAGGACACCGAAGCCGCGCGGCAGTGTGGCAATCGCGCCATACCCCAAGCCGGGACCGGAACGCACATTCAGGTACGCCGTATTCACCGACGCGACAGGTTGATCCTGCGCCAGCGCAGGGGCGGCGATCACTAAAAGGGTGATGCACAGAACAATGAGCAAAACTAGGTTTCTACGCAAGGCGAACCCCTCCTTCAGAAGCGAGCATATTCCTCTATTCTGACAGAGATGATCCGTTTACGCAAAAGCATAGTTAATCGGTACCAGCCGAAACGCCGTTTGAACCACAAAGATCGCAAAGGAAAGGCATTAACGCAAGGACGCAAAGGTATTCTTCGCGCTTTTGCGTTAATCCATCGCGGCGGCGAACACCTGAGAAGCTTCCGGTATCCGTTCGGTTTCCGCTTTAAACTGGCGCACATTGACATGATGCAGCGCCCACAGGCTGACGCCCAATCCGATCACGCCGATGACAAATACGGTTCCATAGGCAATCTGCGGGCTGCCGCTGATCGACAGCGCCACATCACGCAGGATACCACCGCCGCTCACACCGATGCCGCGCGCGAACGTGACAACAAGCGTCCAGAAGCCTAGAAATGTTCCTGCCCGCCCGAATGGACTCATGTCCATCATCATGCCCAGCGTCCCCACATTCCACACGCCTAAACCCAAACCGAGGACGATTAAGCCGAGCGTGACAAAACCGCGAATTTCGAGCAGCGCCGACGCGCTAAAAATCCCAAATCCGCCGATCAGCAGTAAAACGCCAATCCAGTTCATGCGCGTATTGGTCAATATCTTGAAGCGCCGCCCCAAAATCAGGAACAGAATCGTCGCAACAATCGCCATGCTGCCCCAGTAGCCGCTAAAGCGACTGGTGGTCGCGGCGGGCATGTTGAACACATCTCCGGCGAACGGCTCAAGGATCGAATCTTGCGAAAAGGCGAACGCCATCGACAAGCCCAGATACCAGAAGAAATAGCGCGTCTGGCGGTTGTTCCACGCCAATTTGAGATCGCTCAGCAGTGAAGTGTTGTGTTCGCTGCCATCTGCCGCTGTGACCGCTCCCGTACTGCGGCGTTCTTCGCCCAGAAGCGAGAAGAACCACAGACTGCCAAGCGCACCGCCTGCGATCAAGAATAGATTGAGCAAAACATCGGGGGTATAACGCACTAACCCATGCCCGAAATGCGCGTTCACAAGCGCCGGATTAAAACTGTCAGGCGTCATCGGTGTGGCAGATGACGGAAGCAGTGCGCCGAAGAAGATCCCGCCGATCGTGTAGCCGATCAGTAGAAATGTCCACACGACCCCAACAGCACGCCCGCGTTGATCCTCACGCGCGCGATCATAAATCAGCGCTAGGAACGTGCTGCCGCTGAGTGCGCTCCCCAAACTGAACAGGAGCATCGAGCCGACCAACCCGAACCATTCGAGCAGCGTTGCTTCGCCGCGTTTCCCGCTGACAGCGATCGTTGTGGTAGCGATTCCTAATCCGAATACGCTGGCGACCATCATCAAGCGACCGAGCCATATCCAGAACAGGCGGCGGTACCCTCCAATGGCGCGGCGGTCACTTTGACGCCCCGCCCAGATACCCAACGGTGCGAGAAAATAGCGCAGCCCCAATAGGAGCGCGATCGGTGTCGAAGCGAATCCCAGATCGCTGATCATGATTCGATTCCACACGCCGCCGGGCAGAATATCCGCCATGCCGCTGCCGAGGTGAAACAAGCCGAATTTCAGGTTGCGGGACGTGGAAAGTCCCTGCGAGGTGTCCGGTGTGCTGCTCATCGCGCTCAATTCTGCCTAAACTGTCAAGTTTCACTGAGATTTTTGTAGATTTACCGAGGATTATAGAGGATTGGCGTGTGAGAAGTCAACGCAAAAATCGATTAGCATGTTGTGTTCAAGCAATTTTCCATACGCTAGCGTACTTCGTATGATAGCTCACGTTCAATCAATACGAGTGCTTCGGCGCGCGCCGTGTCGTTATTCGATTTCGTCAAACGGTGCGGCTCGCTGTTCAACGAGCGCGCGAATTTGCCCGACGGCGTGCCACACCTGCCCGCGTTCCTGATCAGAAAGCGGTAGGGCGGCGAATTCGTCTTCATCTAGCATACGAATCGCGCCGTCCGGTGTGACGAAAACATCCAACGCGAGGTCTTCCGCCTTCACGGTTACGCCATCATCCG